>NZ_JBINJE010000018.1:0-93973 GCF_043951955.1 Halalkalibaculum sp. DA384
TTGCAGGTTATTTAATTCTTCTTGTGTCATAATTGTCTAAGTTAGTGAGATTTGAATTACTAAACTTAGACAGAGTTAGATTTACACTCTCCAGACGAGGCAGAAATATTAACAGCCTTAGAGAGTTAAAGTCGTGGCTTTTAAAAAATCCGATCGAAAAAAAGGATTTGCAGTACTTATGGGAAAATTTGCCTACCGAGGAACCCTTGGATAAACAAATTGCTGCCGCGATAATTGCTATACCAGAGAAAAGGTTATGATATCAGAAATTTATTTGAAATAGTTACGATTTCTCATATAATGGACCAAATCCTTTGCATGCCCGGAAGTCGGCACTTTCTAAGTCTTTAGTACCGTAAGCCGCCCATGCACTCGGCCTGTAAACGCGTTCTCTTGGAACGTTATGCATGGCTACAGGAATTCGAAGCATAGAAGAGAGTGTAATAAATTCATCGCCAACATGGCCGTAGCTCAAAACCCCGTGATTGGCTCCCCAGTTATTCATTACTGAATACACATCTTTAAAGACGTCGGTACCTGTCAGGTTTGGTACAAACCATGTGGTTGGCCAAGTCGGGTCAGTTCTCCTGTTCAATGTTTCATGAATATCAGGATCTATGTTCACAGCAAATCCTTCAGCAATCTGTAAAACCGGTCCCAGTCCCTTTATAATGTTAATCCGCGTCATGGTTACCGGCATTTCGCCTTTTGTAAGAAATTGAGAGGAGAAACCTCCACCTCTGAAATATTCCTGGTTCGCAGGACACCATCGAGTTGCTTCCAGGCATGCCTCGGCCTCTTCAGGTTCAATCTCCCAATATGGTTTCATGACCGGATCTCCATTTTTCGTTTGTCGGCCGGTTCCATCAAGTGTTGCTGATCCCGAATTAAGAAAATGAATTATTCCGTTACTAGCTCTTCCTGTTAACTCTTTACCAGTAACTCGCTTTACAGAATCAGGACTCCAATAAGTACGAATATCCCCGAAAATTTGAGCCCGATTAGTCAACAGGTGCCCAAACAACATGCATACAGCATTCAGCGTATCATTTTCCGTAGCCACGATGTAGGCTTGCCTGATTCCATTCCAGTCAAACGAGGAATTCAATATCGCTTCTGAGAAATCACCATTTGGAAAATGATCGGTCCACTGGCGTTGTCCCTGGAAACCGGACGCTATTGCATTATGGCCCAGCGCTTCTTCTCCATAGCCCATATCTTCCAGGCTGGGATTGCCAACCATCAGATCCCGAATAATGAGTGTCATCTTTACAACGGTCTCCCATATTTTATCTTTTTGCTCTCGACTAAACTGCTTATCGGCAGGATTTATATCCTCTCCTTCTTCACAGTACAGCTGCACCCATTGCATGGCCAGTTCAAACTCCTCTTTATCATAAATCTCTTCTTCAATACGCCTGGTCAGTTCCGACATGTCGACCGACTCACACCGCATTCCCAAGTAGTCTTCAAAAAAATCCTGCTGTATCATAGATCCGGCTATACCCATTGAGACGGAACCAATAGAGAGGTATGATTTACCTTTAATCTGGGCGACTGTTAATCCAGCTTTTACAAATCGTAAAATTTTCTCCTGGACATCTTCCGGTATTGTTTCATCATCTTTATCCTGTACTTCGCTCCCATAAATGCTGAATACGGGCAACCCTTTCTGATCATGTGCCGCTTTAGTTGCCGCCAGATACACGGCACCGGGGCGCTCACTTCCATTGAAACCCCAAATGGCCTTCGGTCGCAACGGATCCATGTCCATCGTTTCTGAGCCATAACACCAACATGGGGTAACGGTTAATGTCAAACCAACACCTTCTTCCTCAAATTTCGTGGCTGCCTGAGCCGATTCAGCCACCCCTCCGATACAGGTATCCGCAATAACGCATTCAACCGGCAGACCATTGGCATGGGTCACATTCGCAGATACAAACTCAGCCGCTCGTTTAGCCATATTCATGGTTTGATTTTCCATTGACTCACGAACCCCTCCTTCCCTGCCATCAATAACGGGTCGTATTCCTACTTTCGGCTGTAATCCGATTAATCTCTGGTGCGGTTCCATCGTCTTTGAAATTGTTACTTCAGACATAGTTGAACTCGTTGTTTTAAATTGTCTTTATGCTTTCTGCAATTTCTGATCCATAATGTTGAAATAAGAAATTTCGTCATCATACATCTTCAGGAACACCTCATATTTAGCATCGTGATATGCTTGCACCCCATTATTATCAGGAGTGATTTTTCTTCCCGCATGATTCATCTCCACCATGGCTTTAGTAACAGACGTGTAATGTCCTGAGGCAACAGAACCCAAAACGGCACCGCCCAGCAAAACTGCTTCTCTCTCCCTGGGTAGTATAATATCACATCTGCATATATCTGCATGTTCTTTCAGAAACAGGTCATTTTTCGTTCCCCCGCCTGTGGCCATTATCTTCGCAATTGAATACCCATTATTATTCATAGTCTCAATAATGTGACGGGTACCATAGGCTATGGCCTGGATGGTGGCCAAATATTTAAGTGCCAGGTCTTCTATAGTATTCGACAAGCGCAATCCACAAATACTGCCAAGCAGGGAAGGATCCGCTCTGGGTGATCGGTTTCCGTGGAAATAGCTATTGTCCCACCTGCCTACATTGTCCTCTGAAACCGGGTCTTCATGAGCCAGATAGGTCCATTTGCACGTCTTCGTACATACCGATCTTACATCAGTTCCGGTAGCTCTATACACCAAATAGTCAGCCAGGTCAAAAAACCTGATTGCCTTATTCCAGGTATCCGGATTATTCCTTTTTAACCACAGGAGCTTAGGGGGTTCCATTTCCGGACTGATGGTTCCACCCACATAGCGGAGTACTTCGTGATTGGTATTATTAATCTCATCAGCTTCTTTACTTGCCCTGTGATCCATCCACACCATTACATTTTGATGATCCGGCCCATCTGGGCTTACCGGTATTGGTTTGTCATATTCTCCTAAAGCCACTAATGAGCAAGTCGCATCGAAGCCTACACCCTTTACCTGTTTGGGTCTGATATCGCTTTTATTAAGCACCTCCTTTATTGACCTACAGCATGCATCCCATATATCATCGGAAGACTGCTCAACAAAGTTTGGTCTGGGACGCCAAATCTTAATAGTATGGGAATGCATGGCAACCATTTCACCCACCTGATTAAATATGCCAATCCTGGCCGAGCCGGTACCAACATCACAGCCTATGAAATACGTACCAGACATTTTATTAAGAAGGTTAATTTATTTTTCAACCTCAGATTCCAAGTCTTCCACAGTTGTTAGTATAGTACCAATTGAATTCTTGATTCCTTCTACCTTCTCAGCATCAGCTTGACTAAGTGGTTTGGCAACATAATCATTACAAATATCCAGGCTTTTTAGCGCACATTTAATGCCATTAATCACATTACCGGCTCCATATCCAGCTCCGCTATACACTACTTTGCTTATTTTCATGATCTCTCGCTGTAATACCAGTGCCCTTTTCAAATCTCCAGATGATGCAGATGTATACATGTTGACATATAATTTTGGGAAGATATTAGCTCCCCCTGGAATTCCTCCGTTACCGCCCAAAAGCAGTGACTCCATTAATAATTCTTCCGGTCCCATATACAAAGCAGTATTTGAATTCTGCGTGTACTCCATCAATTGCTGGTAGTATTTCATATCTCCCGAGCTGTCTTTAATTCCCAGGATTTCCTCTCTTGTTAACAGTTTACCCACCGTTTCCAAGTCAAAAGAGGCTTGCGTAACACCAGGATTATTGTACAAATACATTGGTAAGGAAATATCATCAAGCATATTAACAACCAGATTGTACAACTCCTCCTGATTTATTTTATAAAAACTTGGAGGGGCCAGTACCACTGCTTTCACACCTAATTCCTCTGCTTTTTCTGCCAAATCAACAGACTCCTTGTAAGAAGTATCCAATAGCCCTACTAAAACAGGGATACGGCTATTTACCCTGCTACAAACAATTTCTAATAATTCATAGCGCAGTGATTGCGTTAAACTTGGGCTCTCACCTGTAGTCCCCAGAAGAAACAAACCATTTACTCCTCCGGAAATGAGATGATCTACCAACTTCTCTATTCCTTTATGGTCCAATGCATCTTCATTTAGAAGTGGAGTAATCATTGGGGGGACTATTCCTTCAATACAATACATATTAAACTGAAATATTGTTATAAATTATAATTATTATAAATGCATAATTAGATACACGGGTATAGGCATTTTCATTACTTAAGGAGATTTAGAACTGCCTTTTATAAATAAAATTTACAATCCAACCAGAAAGATTACGGTGGTTCCAAGAATTTGTTAAATTGAATAAATTTGATTGACCAGCGTTGCCTCTAGGTTGAAATTATTTGGAGAGGCTCAGCCATAATATTACTAGTATATCTGCTATTGAGCCTTTTACATTCTTTCTAGAGGTAAAAATATGCCCAACAGAAATACTCCGAGTATATCCCCACTGAATATCGATGAGGGTTTCCACCAGGCAACCAGTGCACTAGTGACATTGATCAAAGAAAGTCCTATTCCAACGGTTCCCACCAACAGTGAGGAGATATACAGTACCTCCTGCATTGAATCTTTGTCGGTAGCCTCACGCTAAAAGAATCGCTCATAGTAGTCAGTAAGGAATACGGTTGCCGAACTGTTCAGGCTGGTTGAAATCGTGCTCATTCTCGCCGAAAAAATAGAGGCAATGGAGATCTGTAATACCCGCCGGAAGCTCATCAAAAATGAAATATGGAAATATATGGTCCCTCCCGCTGGCTTCCACCAAATCAGCAGGAAGTTTCCCATAAAACGTGTACAGCACTGTACCAATAAACTGGAAAAATGCAGCAACAGGTATGTAAAGGAGTCCGCCATACAGGACAGAACAACATACCTCCTTGTAGTTCTCCGCAGCTACATATCGCTGATCATAATTTTGATTAATCCCATAATTCTGCAAGTTTATAAACGAGCCATAGATCAGGACCACCCAAAACGCGGATTCAAATACATTCAGATCGAAACTACCCAGGCTGAATTTAGTATGCTCCATTGCAACCACGAATAACTGTTCTGGACCATACGGCAAATAAATCAGGATATATCCGATACAAAAGAAAGCACCTGCTAAGAGAATAATGGCCTGTATTGCACTAGGCCATACTCCGGTCTGAATTCCCCCACGTACTGAATAGATTATGACTGTAAGTCCCGTTACGATAATTATTGTGGCAATATTCCACCCTAAAATGACATGGATAGCCAGTGCTAACAGGTACAAGTTCAAACTGATCCGCATTAACTGGGTGAGAAAGTAATAGGTGGATACATACTTCCTATCCCAAGAACCAAGTCGGTTCCCCCTATATGTATAGGTAGACGGACTATTTATTTTACGATGATGTGGTGCAAAAACGTATAGTGCAACCACGATCGCAATAGGAATGGAGAGGCTGAAGACAAACGCATTCCAATTGGCCATATAGGCTTCACCCGGCAGGGCAAGATAACTGATACTGCTAACAAAGGTCGCAAATATTGACATCCCGATCACCCAGCCTGAGATTTGATTGTCCCCAAGGGTAAAAGCAGATGAGGTTTTATTTTCCCTATAAATCGAACCGCCAAAAATGGTGATCCCTATTAAATAGCCAAAAAATATAACTACATCTATGGTTGTCATATTTGCTTAGCTAAAATTAAACAACCGATTATCATTCTCATTTTAATAAAATTGGTTTCTGTACTAAAAATTATGGCTCCATGCGGTTCTCTTATAAATCAGTAGTTAATTACATAATCATACAGGGAAAAAACCACGCGGAAATTCCCTAATGGTTAAACTATTTTCACTAAATGATATAAGTAACAAATCAGATCAGAACAGCATATTAATACAAGTATCCCTTTACCCAGTAAACCTAAAACTTGCCAGATAAATTTGTCGCACAAATTTTATTTATATGTTAATTTTATTATAATAAATAAGGTAATACAATTACTTTTTAATCAATTTTCACTAAAAATTAAACTATATTAACATTTTATTGAATTTAATACCATTCTGAAGTTAAGGCCTCACTCCTATGGACTTTCTTGTTGAAAGAATACTTGTACCTGAAAAAAAGTCATTCCAAATAACAGAACATGATTTGGGATCACATACTTCAAAAGTTCATACACATTGTAATTGTGAGTTAAATTTCATCAAACGAGGATGGGGACGAAGATACGTTGGAGATAATATTTCCAGTTTCCATCCGGGAGATCTGGTACTTATGGGGGCCAATCTACCACATTGCTGGGAAGTAAAAGGGACCTATAATGACAAGAGTCCAAAATGTATAGTAATTCACTTTCAGGAGAATTTATTAGACTCCGTCTTTACACATGTCCCCGAACTTGAACCCATTCGAGAGATGTTGAATAAAGCAGCTCAGGGATTACATTTCAAAGGTTCCCAAATTATAAGAGTCCGGGAACTCATGGAGGAGATGCTGCAATTGGAGGGATTAAATAACCTGATAGCACTGTTAAAAGTATTCAACATACTACTAGAAATTGAGGACTATGAGTACCTTTCCACACCGGGTTATATTAAACAAGCTAACCAATCAGATTTCCAGAAAGTCAACAAAATTTATGAATATGTATTTAAGAATTTTCAGCATGATATATCACTGGAAGAAGTTGCAGAGCTTGTCAATATTACCCCGGGTTCTCTTTGCAGATATTTTAAAAACAAAACAGGACAGACTCTCTTTGAATTTTTAAAGGAGGTACGCATAGGATATGCCTGCAAATTGCTAAGTGTGACCAACAAAACAATAACCGAAATCTGCTTCGAATCTGGATATAACACTCTGGCTCATTTTAACACCCAGTTTAAAGAGCTAAAAAAGATGACTCCCAGTGAGTTTAGGAAAAAATCGAAGACAGTATTGACAAACTAATTCTAGTAATCAAGTTTAGCAAGACCCAGTACTACCTGTGTTATCCGCTTTCTTTTCCAAATATAAGTAATGTGAACCATTCCGTTGCCCAATTGAATCACGGCTGGATATGAAGACTATCCGGGCGGGTCTTCCAAGATAATATTGTTATGCCATTCGTATGCTAGCAATGACAACTTGTGATAAAAAGGGTTTTGCAAGCCAACTATAAGTCTAAATAATCAAAATTATTGAAATTAATTTACTTTTCGATAGTATTTAGCCATTCTTCGTATAACTCTTCTAGATGTTTTGCTTTGTCCGGATATGATTTTATCAAATTATTACTTTCAGTCAGATCCTGATTTAAATTAAAAAGATACCTTTTCTCTTCATCTACCAAATACTTCCAACCTTTATCACGTACTGCATAGGCTTTAGTGTTATCGTAAAAGTTATTAAATCTCCAATACAGCGTTCGATCGGAGATATCTTTATTTTCTAACAATACCTGGCTCAAGTCTAAACCATCAAATGTTAGATGTTCAGGAGGAGTAACTCCCGCTATAGATAAAAAAGTTGGTGTAAGATCCATCGTTATTGAAGTCGCATCTGAAATAACACCTCCAGGTACAAACCCTGGCCAATTTGCAATAGCGGGGATTCTATGTCCTCCTTCAAAAAGATCTCCCTTCTGACCACGTAATGGATAATTACTACCTACCCAAGAATATGTTCCATTGTCAGATGTCAAAAATATTAAAGTATCTTCTCGAAGCCCTAAATCGTCAAGTTTATCCACTACTTGTCCAACACTTTTATCCACTGCTTCTAACATATCCCGATATGCCCTCCGATATTGACTCTCCGGTAACGGGCCATATTTGGTCTCGTGCCATATTTGTCCCAATTTCCGATGTGGTGGATCTTCCGGCCCCTGAAATGGAAAGTGAACTGCTATATGCGAGATAAACAAAAAAAATGGATTTTTCCGATTATCCTGTATAAAATCAAGAGAATGTTTAGTAACCAAATTAGTGAGATAACCAGGTTCTTTGAATCTTTCATGGTTTTTAAACCAATCATACTTACCAACTCTTGATACATGTGTATGGTAATCAGGGGTATTATTACTTACTATACTCTGATTAAAACCTTGATCATTCGGTCCATAGTTTCTTACGTGCCCTAGATGCCATTTTCCGAACACTCCATTTTTATATCCCGCATCATTTAATAGTTCAGCAACTGTTAATTTCTCTAATGGCATTCCGATATCCTGGTTAAAACCTATTGCGTATTCTACACCAGATCGTTGCTGATATTGTCCTGTCATCAAAGCCGCTCTCGTAGGGCTACAGACTGGAGCATTGGAATGAAAATCAGTGAAGACCATACCCTCTCTTCCCAACTGATCAATATTTGGTGTCTCATGAATATTATTGCCATATATACCTAGATCTCCGTATCCCAAGTCATCGACAACAATTAAAACTATATTAGGATGGGATGGCTCTTCTTTTTGATTATTTGTATCCCCAAATAGTGAGGCCGAAGCCCCAGATTCTGGATTATTAATTAATAACAAAGTTGCTAATAATACATTTACGAATAAATGCCTATACATATATACACAACCACTATTTTATATTGAATTTTAAAACTAGGTTTATCCTACAGTCCATCCTCCATCAACAATTAAATTATGACCAGTAATGTAACTGGATGCATCCGAGGCTAAGAATACAAATGCACCAGCAACTTCTTCTGGATTACCAATTCGGTTTAGACAGGTTTCCCGACTTAATTTATCTAAATAAGCTTCATCTTTTTGAACATCATCTGCGGGAAATGGACCCGGAGTAACAGTATTTACATTTATTCCTTTTTTACCCAGAAAACTTGCGAAATAGTTTGTCAGTTGTATTACACCTGCCTTGGGAACACCGTAATGAGGTGGTTTTAGTAAATCCAAATCAGGAGCAGACATTCCATGGATCGATGCAACATTTATAATTCTTGCGGAAGGGCTTTCTTTTAGATAAGTAATCCCTTCGCGAATACATCGATACACGCTGCTTAAAATCCCATCTACTCCTGTATTCCAATCCTGATCACTTACCATCATTGACTCTCGATTACCCATGTAAAAAGCGTTATTAATCAATACATCGAAGCTACCTGACTCTTCGAAAATCAATTTGAATGCCGCTCGTATTGAGGAAGTACTTGATATATCACAATTTGCAAAAAAGAGTCTATGACTATCTTTTTCTTTTAGATCTTTAAATGCCATTTCATATTTGTCCTTGTTTCGTCCAAGCACCCAAACTTTAGCACCATAGCTCAAAAAATTCTTGGTTATTGTCCTTCCCAAGTGACCATAGCCCCCAGTTATTGCTATAATTTTATTTGTTAAACTGAAATTAGCAGTCATAATAATTGCTTGAATTTTTTAATCTAAATGATTATTCGTCATTTAATTTTGGATCCAAAACCTGGCCCTGCTTTTCCAGTAGCTCTTGGATCTCTGAAACAGAAGCATTTCTGGGCAACTGATTATTTTTCAAACAAATATGTGCCGCTACACCAGCAGCCTGTCCAAGGGTCATCCAGGTAGGTTCCATACGTATAGAACTAAATCCAACATGTGTAGCCGACAATGCAACCGGTACAATTAGATTATCAATCTTCTGAGGAATCATTGATCGGTAAGGTATTTCGTAAGGCCTAGTAAGATGTGCCAGCATCCCCAGATATCCTTCTAGAACTTTTTGATCTTCTCGCTCTTTCTTATGTACTGGAAAACTGTCAATAGGAAATTCTCCAACAGCTATGGTATCATCATGATGCTGAAATTCAGGTGATTGTTCAGTAATTGCTACATCATGTTCAGTGATTGTATATTCCCCTTTTAAACGCCTGCCTTCACGCACATAAAGTTGGTATGGAAAATGATTATTATCCTCAAACTCATCTAACGGAAGATGATATTGCTGTGCAATTTTTTTATGCTCTTCCGGTATTTCTTTATCGTTTTGTAAAAACCAAAGTAACCCAAGAGAAAGATTTCGATGTCGCTTTGCTATATTTTCTCTCTCTTCTGAATCTCCGTCAATATATCCCTCATTCTCTTCAGGGAATGGAAAAGCTAGCGGACGTGGATTGATATTTGCATCAATTTTTGAATTTGGTAATTCTGTAACTGATAATGCTCTTACCAAGGTGTCGAAATGGTCTGCGTAGTAACCCCAGCCCTCATGAAAATCTTTTGGAGCACTAAGCCTGCCGGCTTCCAAATCTTTAAAATATGGGGTATAGGTCTCTCGATTGTATTCAGGTGGTGGTTCTTCCAATATAAAACTATTATCAGGGTCCGTTGTGAGACAAAACCTATAGGTATACGCCTGAATACCATTATCTCCTTTTCCCGTACTACCTGGTAGAACTTCACCATTTTCATAATCATAATAAATTATCCCTGCGTGAGGTTCACCATACTCACTTCTTGCTTCCCGGCCAACTCTATAATCAGCACCTGCTTTTGCATATAAATCTCCTTCATAAGTGGCGTCAACGAAGATTTCAGCTTTTAATGTACGTAGACTTTCCTCATCTTTTTTTTGAATTATAATATTTTGTACGGCAGAGTCTTTCAACTTCACCTCTTTGAGTCTATGTCCTGTAAGGACCGTAATATCCCCCGTTTCTTCTATCATTTCATTTAAAACCTTTTCTGCCACCGAAGGTTCGTAATAATACCCCTCCATACATAACTCCAAATCCTTTGAATCTGGGTCAAGGGTATCACGGTAGTGCTGGTACACCCGATTAGTAAATTCTAGAAATAGTCCTCCTATATACTGTTTTTGCTCTACATCACTTTTTCCTAAACCGCTTGTGGTCATCCCGCCTATATGATCTTGTGCTTCAATAATAGCAATTTTTCGTCCCAGCCTGGCTGCAGTTATTGCTGCTGTAATTCCTCCCGGAGTTCCCCCCACCACAATAATTGAGAAACTATTCGAATTTAAATTCATAAGTAGGTTTAATTACAAAATAAATTCAATTTTCTGTTGAAAGTACCATTTAAAAGCAATATGACCTTATTAATAAAACTTTATTACTCAGATTCTTTCATTGTCCATACCGTCAATCCTTTTAAAGATCTCCTGTCACCTTTACGTATTCCTCCGATCACATATGCCAAGACGATAAAAGCACCGTTTACCAATGCCCCTATCCAATAACTATGAACCGGGATTGCCAAACTAGAGGGCAAAACTCCAAGAGCACTGATCCCAAGATAGATGTTGAAAATTACTGCTATAATCAACGCTATGGTTGCAGAGGTCCCATCCACTTTTTTTGTAAAGAATCCCATTATAAAAAGTCCCATTAAACAACCACCGAACACACTGGCCACTATTAAACTAATATCGTTCATACTTTCTTTTTCCATTTGGCTAAACAGGATGGCACCGAGGATGACTAATATAGTCACAAATCCAGCTATATAATGTGCAGATTTCAGGTAATATGAGTCGAGTTTCCCTTTGGCCAACCAAGGTTTCATAAGGTCAACTACACTGACTGTAGATATAGCATTTATACCAGAATCCATGGTGCTCATGGCTGCCGCAATAACTGCTGAGATTATGATACCTGATATAAATGGAGGAAGTTCGGTTAGAATGAAATATGGCAGAATTTGATCTGCTTCCAGAGTTGCTACAACTGTATCGGGACTATACAAATAGAAAACAAATAGAGCTGTCCCAATGAAAAAAAAGAGTGTCCACATTGGCAGCGCAATTGCCGTATAAACGATAGTTGCTTTTCTAGCCTCCCTTGTGGATCGAGCTGAAGCATATCGCTGTACCATATTCTGATCTCCCGCAAAAATTCCCAACCAGTTTATTATACCCAGTATAAATACGGTATAGAATGTACGTCTACTAAGATCAAAATCCATAGATCCAAGACTAAACTTGTCATGTTCGCTTCCTACTTTTATGATTTGTTCTATACCACCTGGAAGATCAAATGCTATCCAATAAATGCATAGTCCACCGCCGATTAGCAGTATGATGGCCTGTAGAACATCAGTCCAGATGACAGCTTCAATTCCTCCCATTACGGTATAAAAACCTATAAATAATCCAGTTGCTATGATTACCCAAACAATTGGATATCCAGTCAAGAACTGAATTACTAAACAAACAAGAAACAAGATTTGAGCCATCCTAATAAGCTGTAAAATGACAAAACTAAAAGTCCCATACATCCTTGGTATCATTCCATAGCGTTCACCCAAATATTCAAACGCTGATGTCAAGTTACCTCTACGGAAAAAAGGAATAAAAATGACCACCGCCAGAACTGCAATAAAGGGAACAACCAAATTAACTGTCAGCTGCCTCCAATCCAGAACATAAGCTGCAGCAGGCAGTGCAAGAAAGGTTGCAGAACTCACAATCGTCCCAAGCATCGATAAACCGATCACCCAACCTGAAAAAGCCCGTCCCCCGACAAAGTAATCTTCCGTTGTTTTATTACGGTGGGCAAAGTAGAAGCCAGCCGCAATCATACACAACAGATAAATTAAAACAGTAACTACATCAGACGTTCGTATGGATAAGTCCAAGCCTAAATATAATGATGATTCAAAATGAAAAGATTTATAAACTACTTCTTGATCAGCTCCTCTTTTGGCGGCATATCAAGATTATCCAGATCAGAAATATCAATTTTTAACACCTCTACAGTCTGTTTAGCACCTGCAAAGGTTACATAAATATGTCCATTATGTTCAATAACGTGAGGATAATCTACATGACGTCCTCCAACCAGATAACCCATTTTGTCAAACACTAATCCATCATCACTTATGGCGATAGTAAGCGGATCACGATCGTCAGGATTTGCATTTGAGACGAGTACATATCGTCCATCAGGCAGCCGCACTCCATTAAACTTCGATCTGGCATCCGGAAAATTTGTACGAACCGGATCAGACCAAGTACGACCGTTATCCGTAGAAAATGCCCGAAATAGATAACCACTTCCTTTATTATCCCGGTACAATGAAACCAAATTCTCTCCATCAGGTAGTACCCACCAATAGGGTTCTTCAGCATGAAGATCTTCATCCTGGTAATCTATCACAGAAAATGATTCCCACTGGTCGAAACTTTCGGTACCTCCGACAAGCATGTGAACATTGCCTACACTGTCTCGTCGAGACGTTAACCATTCACCACTTGGCAATTTTTTCGGAGGAAAATTATTCATCGCGTTATCTGCAACAACTCCAAGGTGTTTCCAGTCATAACACTTGCATTCTTTAGTAGATTTTACCATCTCGTAAGCATGCAACTGTAAGCCTTTTCCCCGATAACCTGGTGCATTATACCGGGTGACCAAGGCCAAAAGCTTCCCATTGCGTACCCAGAATCCGCGTGCTATCCAACCGAAACCTGTATCCGGTGGACCGGCAAGATCTTTGGGTTCACTCCAGTTTTCTCCATCTTTGCTCGTCGAAAAAGAAACCAATTGTCCTGGCCGATCATGACCTGGCACTACGTCTCGATGCTTTTCTGCAGATACCCCTTCACGCGGCAAGCCGGGCCCATCGCTCCACATTGCCCAATATCGGTTATCATAATACACAAGATAACTGTGTTGATGTACCTTGGTGCCCCAGGCATAGCGGACATCACTAGCGATGGAATGCTCGGATGGAACTTTAGGGAGCTTATCAAAAGCAATATTATGGGTGTCATGCGGAACCCAATCACCGGACAGCATCAGACGTGAATCAGAATTTTTTACCGGATCCGGGTATTCTGAATTTTGTGCACTAGAATTATCAAAGAAAATCATCAAGGAAGCACACACTAGAAGAATAGATGTCAAATATTTCAGTTTTTGCATATTTTATTCCCGACTATTTGATTATGAAAACTTGTTTAAGTACTTATATTCATTTCATTTGTGACATATCAAGATCATTCAGATCTGAAATTCGGACCTTCTGGACCTCAACCGACTGCTTTCTACCTCCATATCCACCGGAATGAGCAATGTACAGGTATCCTTCATGTTCCATAACCATTGGATAATCAACTCCATTTTGTTGGCCTCCCACTAAATAATAAAGCTCGTTGAATACCATTCCATCATCACTGATAGCAAGCGTGAGATAATCACGGTTTTTGGGATGTGAATTTGAGACCAAAACGTATCGCCCGTCACTCATGCGCAGACCGTGAAACTTTGATCGGGCATCAGGAAAATCAGTCTGAACAGGCTTACTCCAGGTTCGCCCATTATCTATTGAAAATGAACGATATAAGTAACCACTACGATTGTTATCACGAAATAGCGCCATTAAACTCTCCCCATCAGGCAATATCCACCAGTAGGGTTCTTCAGCAGCAAGCTCGGTATTTGATCCTAAAACTGGATATGTTTCCCATTGATCATATGCCTCTACACCTCCCACCATAAAATCAACACCTCTTTCTTTATAGTCATGAGAACGACGTGAGGTTAACCACTCACCGGTTGGTAGTTGTTTAGGAGGAAAATTATTAATCGAATTGTCATGTACTTGCCCATAATCTTCCCACGTATCTTTTTCATCATTCCACCGAAAAGCACGAAGTTCAAGACTTGGACCAAAAAAGTCCCCGGCTTCATCCAGTGAGGCCAAGGCCAACAGTTCACCTTCCCGTACCCAGAAACCACGTGCTATGTAACGATATCCTTCGCTGGAACGCTTACCGTAATGAGGGGAATCTGGTCCGGAATTCGGAGGAAAATCGGTCAGGAACTCCGGTTTACTCCAATCCAACCCATTTTCACTTGTTGCATACTTTACTACCTGTCCGACACGATCCTCAATGGCAGGGCCGTCACTCCACATTGCCCAAAAACGATCATTATAATGAACTAAGTAATTATGCTGGTTTACACCATTTTCATCCGTTACATCGCTGATCACCACGTGTTCTTTGGGGACACGGGGTAGACGATCTGCGTCAATATCGTGAGGATGATCAAACCAGTCACCTTTTAGCATTACAGGTGATTCTGGATTTGTAGCTGGATCCGGATAATTATCGGATTTTTTCTCACATCCCATTATCATTATAATGAAGAAAACCATACTTATAGTACTGATGGGTCCTGCTAATTTAGTATTCAACAGTTTCATAATATTTAGTATTTTAGTATTCTTGATTTACTGTCTGCCGCCATGTATTTAATTTATTTTGTAACTCTTTCACTAAATCTGAATAGCCTTCTGATAAATCATTACTCTCATTAATATCCATTTTAAGATTGTAGAGTTCTGATGAGTTTTCATCTTCATTGGAGTTAACTACAAGTTTCCACTCTTCTTTTCTTACTGCTGCTGATTTATCATTTGTTTGCCAAAAGAGAGTGCGTGATGACAGAGACTTTTCCTTCAGAAGTAGAGGCAGTAAACTAACTCCATCCAGTGAATTGGGCCCATTTTCTTTAGGTCTTTTAATATTCGCCAGCTCTAATGCTGTTGGTAGAATGTCCATAGTCATAGCTATTTCATCTGTAACTATACCTTCCTCAATCATTCCTGGCCACCAAGCAATAGCAGGGACACGATGCCCTCCTTCATAAACTGAATGTTTAGCTCCACGTAAGGGAGCATTTGAAGAAATTTCGGTATAACCACCTCTATATTCAGTAATTCCTCCATTATCTGACATAAAAAACACCAGCGTACGGTTATCAATATTTAGCTGTTTTAACTTATCTATGACTTTTCCAACGCTGTAATCCATCACCTCAATCATCTCTTGCACAACTTTACCGGTTTCATCCGGTGTATGGGGGCCTAACCTATTCAAATCTCCACTAACAGCCCTATAGCGTTTCCCTACTTCCCTATGTGATTCATCATCAGGTGTCTGCCATGGAAAGTGAATAGCTAAATGTGATACAAACAAAAAGAAAGGATCTTCTTGATGTGATTCTATAAATTTAAGAGAGTGTTCTGTAATTAAATTAGTAACATACCCCTCTTCTTTAACACGTTTATCATTGTACCACCAATCAAATCGACCAAAAGTATTAACATGAGAATGATAATCGACAGCTCCATGTAACATTCCTCGGAATTCGTCAAAACCGAAATAAATCGGGCTTTGTCTCAAGTTGTATCCTAAATGCCATTTGCCGAAAATTCCTGTTCTGTAATCTTTTTCTTGAAGATATTCTGCAATAGTAATTTCATCTTTCGCTTCCGGAGCGCCTAAACCCAATGCATCTTCTCCGAGTGCTCCCTCAATTCCTATTCTTTGCTGATAACGACCAGTAAGTAGTGCTGCCCTAGTTGGTGAGCAATTAGCTCCATTACTGTGGAAGTCAGTAAAGCGAATACCTTCTTTTGCAAGACGGTCCAAATTAGGTGTTTTGGCCTCACCACCATACACTCCCAAGTCTCCATAACCAAGATCATCGGCCAAAATTATTACAATATTGGGCTTATTAATATTTTTACTTTGAGCATAACCGGAACTACTATAGAAACACCAAATACATAAGACTGTTAAGTAGAAAAATGTTTTGGTATACATACGATCTCTTTTTTCCTTTCAGCTTTTACCCGGTATAACTGGTTGTACCCAAGCCTTTTGTATTCCAATTACTTCTCGGGTAAAAGGATCTATTTGATTTGCTGTTGAAACAATAACCACTCTCACATATAATTCTTCATCCAAATATTTGTAGCAAGAACGAATATTTTCACTTTTCTTAAGTACTTTACCAATCTGCTTGCTGTATACTCGTGTAGCGTTAGATATTTTCTCACCGTCGGAGTCTAGTCTAGGCTTACTTTTCAATTTAAACCCATCTCTAGTTCCAATATATTTTGTTGAATAACTTACACCTTCTTCGGGTTCTATCTCGATACATATGGACTCTCCGTCAAATTGTATATCCTTTAATATTACACCAGTAGTAGAGTAGAAGTCCCCTTCTTTCAGTGAGTTCATTATAGATTCAGAAGTTAATTCCTTACTGCGAACCATAACCCAACCTTTTCCAGGTCCAACATTTCTACCATCAATTCCTCCGTCATAATCATGTGCATCATCAGTTGCTATCCCATATATAAGTGGCACATCCATTTTTCCTAACCTAAAAGATAAAACGATATCCCAAATACGGTCGGTACTCGGTCTAATTGTATCACCTTCATTATTTGCTTCTGGAACTCCATTATATACTTCGAAAAAACGAAGGTTCTGCGTATTCATTATCATTTCAGCAGTGATGTTCCAGTTATAGTTGGGATGTGCTAATATTGGGTAGACATTAGATTCACCCCGTTTCCTGTAGGTATCAACCATACTTACTATTTTTCTTAACATCCGCTCCCGTTCATTAGAACTCCCCCCTACAGTTGGAATTACTTCATCAACGTTATTGGCTAGAACATGCACCCCATGCTGATCAGTTATCTCTTCTCCGTTCATGAGTAAAAACTCACCGGCTTCTTCAAATAAGGTTCTATATTCACTTAACGGTTTTACCCGAACCTGTATATAAGGTTTACTACCTTCGATAAAGCGTGGCAAATCCCCTTTATCGATATCATCATTTGCATGCTTAATCTGCACCCAATCATTTCCAAAATTTTTACGGTATCTTTCAATTGTAGAATGGCCTTGAGGTAATGGAATCCATTTCGTTCCTTTTTGAATAGTATTGTGTTCTGTAAAAGAGATAAAGTCATATCCATTGTCCTTGTACCATTTTGCAATATTTTCGGGAAAATCGCGTCCCCCATTCCAAAAGCTGTGGGTATGCAGGTTACCACGGAACCAACTATTTTCCCGATCTTGTGAAAAAGCAGGTTGTGTTATACCGCTCATTGATATAATGACAACACAACCTACTAGCAGCTTTTTATGAAACATTACTTGGCAAATAAGATTCTATTATCCTATTGCCACTCGGCATGCTGCTCTAACTGAGTAGACTGATCAATAGCATTCTGTGGAATGGGCCATACATAGTGCCTACTCGGATCAAACGTCCTTGGCTCTATTGGTCTCTCGGTAAGTATCGGATCTCCATTTTCATCAACTGGACCATCCTCCCAGTTTGAAAGATCCATGCTTGTAAGGTTTATATTCATTTTATCTTCGGCAATCCTCCATCGAATGATATCAAAGTAGCGTAAACCCTCTCCTGCTAGCTCAACTCTTCTCTCATTCCTAATGAGTTGGCGTAATGACTCTTGATCGCTGTATCGATTTCTATCGACGAGAGGCATACCTGCACGCTCTCGTATTAAATCCAATGCGTCATAAATTGAATCTTCAGGACCAGAAGCCTCATTTTTAGCTTCAGCATAATTCAACAATACCTCCGCATATCGAAACAATTTCCAGTTCACATGAGATTGCCATCTTTCATTAGGTTCCTGTGTATACTTTTTGAAATAGATGTATGTTCTTGCGAAATTAAATTCTGATCCTGTAAGATCAAGTGGTTTCCCATTTAATTCCTCTCCATGCCAGAGAAAAGTATCATAATACCTTGGATCTCTATTCTCAAAAGGATTAGTGGGATCGTACAATGGCGATTCATCAATAGGTAATCCATCTTCCATTCTGAATGAAGCTTGCAAATCATCGGTTGGAAGAACAAGTGCAAAACCGGTGTGAGAAACCGGTTCGTAAATTCGATTTAGAAAACTTTCTTCTTGAAATTCAACATACTGTCTGGCTAAAATTACTTCATCGGTCTGGTTATTAAAGTCACTCACAAACAACTCATCAAAATTCGGGTGTAATTCATAAATCCCCGAATCCATTATTTGTTTGGCAGCTTCCGCGGCTTCTGCCCATCGTTCATTATAGAGTAATACTCTGGATTTTAAAGCAAGTGCGGCTCCTTTAGTAATGCGGCCAGTCTGTGCTTGTGGCCACGTTTCAGGCAGTTCTTGAATAGCCATATCAAGCTGCTGAAGAATATAATCCAAAACTTCCGATTTTGATGTTTTACCCACATCACTCTCTTCTATACTTAAAGGTTCGGTCACCAAAGGTACATCACGATATAGCGTAATTAGTTTATAATATCTATAAGCAAGAATGAATCTCACTTGTCCAGACAATTCATCCATTTTACTTTGTGAGATATCGGGTACCTGTTCGATATTTTCAAAAAATTCAAGACATAACCTTATAAATCTGTAACTCCAATTTCCCTCTATTGTGGAAGAATTGGGTTCAAAGGTTCCGTTTGCAATATTATTTGCGGAAGCTCCTGCACGCCCATGAGCATTATCACTAAATCCTTCAAAATAAGCTTCTGAGACATCTCCGAGCCCATTATAGAGATTATTAACCCACATCTCAGCCTGATCCGCAGATTGCCAAAAGGTTTCTGAAGAAGGGGTATCGAGAGGTGTCCTCCCTAAAAAATCTTCGCAGGAGACAATTGCCAAAACTCCAAATACTAACCCAAAAAAACTTGTGAACAGTCGTTTCATCATTCAATGGATTTAAAAGTTGAGGTTAATTCCAAAACTAAAAACCTTCGCTAGTGGATACCGACTTTCAAGTAATCTGGAACCTGTCCCTGTCGGCTGTTCTGGGTCATAACCCAGATAATCAGTAAAGGTGAATAAGTTTTCACCACTCACATAAACTCGTGCACGTTTCAAATTCATCCTAGACATAATATCACTGGGTATACTATATCCCACTTCAATATTTTTTACCCTGAAATAGGAGGCATCTTCTAGCCAAAAACTAGAGAACCGGTCATTGATGCCATCATCGGAAGAACCACTGCCCATTCTTGGCTTAGGGAATTTAGCATCACGATTATCAGGGGTCCACCGGTCTAGATGAAAAGTGCGGAGTGTCGAAATCTCCCGATCAAAAATCTGAGCAGTCCAGCCATTGCTCCATACCTTGTTAAACATTACACCTTGCCCAAATGCAGTAAAATCGAAGTTTTTGTAATTTAGATTAATTCTGATACCGTAAGGAAACCGTTGATCTGAACGATCCAGCCTGACTCGATCTTCACTGTTGATTGCACCATCTCCGTTTATATCTTGATATTTTATATCTCCAGGAGATACTTGGGGACTTACAGTTGCACTATTTTCAACTTCTTGATCTGATTGGAAAAAGCTGTTTTCATTATTTTCGTTGACAGTACCATCGACAAGTAATCCATACCAATCATTCATGGAGTGACCTACTTCTGTTATAGTATTTCCTTGAATGACGGGACTAATACCACCCATATCCACTACTTCATTTGTTGCATCAGAAATATTAAATGAAATACCATAACTGAAATCTTCAAAGTTATTTCTATGCTGTATTCTCAGCTCCCATCCCCTGTTATCCACTATTCCAGCGTTTTGAACCGGTTCCGGTTGACCGAAAGTTGTAGGTAAAGGTAGTTGTAAAAGTATATCTTCTGTTCTCTCCTTGAACAGATCTAGTTCAAACTCAAATAGAGGACCAAACAAACTCGCTTCTATCCCCAAATTAAAAGTTTCTTTAGTCTCCCATGTCAAATCTGGATTAGCACCGCCAGCAGTAGCAACTGCTCTCTGAGGAGATCCACCAAAAAAGTACACGTCCTGAGAAAGAGTGTTTATATAGGGATAAAATCCCGCAACATTTTGATTTCCAACTTGTCCCCAAGAGCCACGAATTTTCAAATATGTGAGTACATCACTGTCTTCAATAAAATTTTCCTGGGATACGACCCAACCTGCTGAGACAGCTGGGAAAAAACCCCATCTAATGTCCTCGGCAAATCGTGATGAGCCATCATATCTAAAACTACCTTCAAATAGATATTTATCATCAAATGAATAATTAACCCTGGAAATTAGTGAGGCCAGAGCCCAATCTCCTGCTCCGCCAGAGATATTCCATAAAGTTGTATTCCCTGTACCCGCACTAATTGCCCGAAGTTCTGTAATAAAATCTCTTGTTTCTACGAAATCATTCTCTTGCTCAAACCATTCTGCTGTACCACCAGCTAACACTGAGAAGTTATGATTCTCATTAATGGTATTTTGATAATTTGCTATTAAACTAGTGGTCTGAAGTATATCATCAGAATTATTTACACGGTAAAAATTACTTTCAGATGTTGCCGCAACTTGATCAGGATTGTCTTGCTGATATAAAGTTAGTCTTTTTTCAAACTCATTTAGCTTATTATTATTTATTTCCAGTCCATAAGTACCAGTAAGTTCTAAATTTGGAAAAATTTCGTAATCAACATTTACATTGGCTGTGATTCTATTACTTTCAAAAACCTCTTCACCTCCATCTTCTGATCCTCGTGCTAAGGCATTTCCCGTTGGGTTAAACCCTCCAGTCCCAGTAGAATTCGCAAGCCATCTACCATCAGATGTTTTATAAGCATCGATATTATTTTGCCTATGCACACTGGTAAGTATATTTCCTAACCCTATAGGGGCAGTTCTATCTGAAGGTATATAGCCAGCTTTAAAACTAATGTTCAGTTGATCAGTTAATTGAAAATTCTGATTTAATTGTATATTTATTCTTTCGTAATCAGAATTTATAACAATACCATCTTGTTTAAGATATCCTACCGACATATAGTAACTATGAGATTCACTCCCTCCTGATATACTTATATTATGGTCTGTCTGAAGAGCATCCCTCAACAAGAAATCATCCCATACATTATCCTCCCAATCCGGGGAAGAAAATCGATCTATTTGTTCTTGGCTATATTTCGGGGAATTCCCATCATTTGCTCTTGCCTCATTTGATAATAAAGCATGATTTAATGCAGATACTTTTTCAGGATATCGGGATGGCCTCTGCACTCCTATTGAACTATTTATATTAACTTCTAGGTCACCACTCTGACCCGATTTGGTTTCAACCAGTATTACTCCGCCAGTAGCTCGTGAACCGTAAATGGCTGTAGATGCTGCGTCCTTCAGAACGCTAATATTTGAGATATCATTAGGATTAACTCTATCTAATGAAGATGGAACTCCATCTACTAGTACCAGCACCGGATTATTACTGAACGTACTGGTACCCCTAATTTGTAAATCAATATTCTGGTTACCTGGTTGCCCAGTTGTTCTTAAAACCTTTAATCCTGCCACTTCTCCCTGTAATGCTTCTTCAACGGAGCTTATCGAACGATTTTCAATCTGTTCTGAAGAAACTGTACCAATAGATCCGGTTAGATTAACTTTTTCCTGAGTACCATACCCTACTACTACCAACTCTTCACTACCAACTGTAGTCTGAGTTAAACTTATATTAATTGTCTGTCGACCATTAATTGCTATTTCCTCAGTTTGGTAACCAACAAAAGAAACTACTAACGTATCATTTAGGGAAGGCACGTCAAATGAGTACTTACCTTCTGTATTTGTAGTGGTGCCAATTGTTGTACCTTTCACAATAATATTAACCCCGGGAAGAGGTTCACCTGTTTCGGCATCTGTCACTATTCCACTGACAGTCTCAGCTTGGTTTACTTGAAAGGCGACTGTATAATTATTTGTAGCAAGAGTAACTAACGTCCCCAATAGTAAAAATAGGATACTCCTTAAAGCATATTCCGATATAAACTTTTCCAACCACATAGTCCCACAACTGTTTCGTTGTTTCATTTTTTCAAATTTTTAGTTGAATTTCCCCTTTTACTCATATATCAAGTAAAAACTTGATGGGTAGTGCTTTTAACTAGCCTACTTTATTAAATAGGATCTTAAGAAGAATGGCTACTTGGAAATTCCCCAATACTAAAACTATTTTAACAACTAATATTTTTATGTGAGGGAAATGGTAAAGTTTCTTATAACAGAGGATAATATACTTTAAATACCTTGTTGGTGAAGCAACTTTTTTAAAAAGTGAACAGAAATATTTGAGTGCTTATTTAAGAAAACTAAAACTGGTAAGACATCATGAATTAACTATTCATCTTCATAAAGCTTTCCATTTTTATGGTAAATCTTAAATTTGCAAGTATACATCACCTTTATATAATGCATACCAGTTGGCATAAATATAAGCACCCCACTTTTCAAATCTTCTAACATCTGTGTAACAACCTATCCTCCGCTGACACTTAAACAACCTTTGATCAAGTATATTCTGGATATATTTTATACCTTGTAAGATTGGTTTCTATTTTCAAACACCGAAGAACTTCTACGTCTTTATAAGTTTGTAGATTAGTGCCTCAGGTAGGTATATCCACTAGGGTCCCAGTCTTGCAACATGATCACCTTGGGCCCCATTTCAGCTAATCACATAAAATTATTATATATTTTACCTTCTTTCTTATACAGAAATTAAAATAGAATATTATTACAACCCATCTCGATATATAATTCTATAATATACTGTGCTGTATCTATATTTTCAGCTACTGCTCCAACTATAATTGGAATCGGTTACTTACCTCATCCAATACGATGTTTACCATCTCGTACCGTTCTTCTAATTAAAGTTTATTTACTTCTGAGGCTATGTTGGAACCAAACCCATTTATTCCGGTTCTTAATTCTATTCTTCCTTTTTCGTAAGACTTTGTATATCAATACGGTTAGTTTCAGTATATGGCGTGTTCAATACTGTTACTATACCATGTAGTGAATACACTTCCTTCATCTAAGGAAAAACCATCTATATTCAAATACCTACTCTTGGTAAACTTGCCATTATTTATTGTTAACTTTCTTCACTAGTGATACTCAAAGTTGGTACATTAGTGGGTACATAGTAATTGAAAATCGGCCTATATGATCCATATAGACAATTCTGAACTACACTCATAATCGATTGGTCGCAGGTTCAAATCCTGCCGGGCCCACACTATTTATCTCTACAACACTATTTTGCTCTTCCCTCCTTTTTTATTCCCTTCATGGGCAGCTGCTGGTCCGACCAATCCAGCCTACGTGTTGCGAAACAGTGTTTCGCGGTTCAAATCTTGCCGGGCCCACTTATTGGTTAGCTTGTCATTTAGGCCGTTTTTGTTTCTATTTCACGCACATCGATAGTAATGAATAGAACGGTTCATTCTACTCTGTTCTTAGAGATATGGTACAATTTGGGTGCAATATCAGAGGACCGTTTTATGGCATCACTCAAAAAGAGAGGAAAATTTTACTACATCCGTTTCACAAAAGTAGTCAATGGCAAGCAGATCGAGTCCACCAAAAGCCTGGGAACCCGGTACAAAGAGCAGGCCCAGGAAGCATTAAGACAGATGGAGGAAGGGGATAACACCTCAGAAGCCCAAGCATATGGCCGGACATTCATCCAGTAGTGTGACGAACAGATATACCCATTTGAGGGCAAGAAGCTTGTTTCGCAAACAACGAGAGATTGAAAAAAAATCGGGCTTAAGCTGCCTTTTCCATAATTGGACTACCTGTTTGGCAGTAGTTGGAATGAGCTGAAAGTCCCAGCCTTCCGCTGCTGGTCCACGCTGGCAGAACAGGAGTTCTATTTTTCAGACAATCGTTGTAAAAATTGATACGGCGAAAGAACAGGCAGATCAGCATTTTTAAAATCCTGTTCGTCTCGTGTAACAATCGCATCGCACTCGGACTGCAGGGCCGCCGGGTGAGCTGCAGGCGGTTTCCAAGTAGGGGCCAGTCAAAAACAACATCGCTGCAGACCCGGAATAGCCCATAGGTAAACGTTTCGGTGAATGTGACGGTAGTATCCATCACATTCAGATCGGACCGACCCAAAATATGGATTCTATGCGGACGGGACGGTTTTCCGAAAAATATGATCTCATCAGAAATGTGCTGCTATTCCCGCCGTGGGCGCTATGTTGGATTGCAAGCCGTGATCCAGCAACGCAAACAGTGCACTGCCGTACGCGTACAGGCTCGGCGAGAGGGCGAACTGGAATCCCAACCCGGCGTTAAGCGTATGATCGCGGCTGATGGCCGGGATCGAAGTATCGGTCAGCGTGCTCCCTCCCATCGTACCTTCCGGCGACAATGCTCCACCAATGGGGGCCAAAAAGGGATCGGGTTCCAGGTCGATATTACCAAGCAGATCAAATGAAAAAAACAGGTTTTCAGCAAGCTGCTGGTTGAACCCGGTAGCTACATTAAAGCTGTTGCTGTTGGGACCGTTCCAAAATTGTGCTCCCACATTTACATAGGGCTGGAATGTATTTGACGGGTTAAATTCACTGATAAAAGTGAAGCGGGTCCCAAAATTCCCACTTCCCAGCATGTTATCGCGGGTTCGCAGCGGCAATCGTATATCCAGAACTGCCGCAAGACGTACCGTTTGTACGGTAACCGGAAAGCGATACTTCGCCCGCAGGGCAAGCGTCTCCATAAAAGTCTCCCGTTCGGATGCATCGTCCACAAAGTTAAACAGCGCCGGACTCACCTCCCTATTCCCCACTCCTTCACAATTCAGGCCCCCTTCCGATCCCGGCCGGTACCGGCAGCCGGTATTATCCCCTTCTATACTGAATGTTGTATTTACATTTTCGATTGCAACATTCACAACCGGCAGGGCAAACCCCACATCGAAACGATCGGTGACCCCATAGGTCCCGTGAAGGGTAAACACCGTGGCATTGATATCCCACGGCATGCTTGCAACCACCCGGTCTCCCCCTCCATTCTGCACAAAGGTAAAACTCAGGGCACTCAAATCTTCTCCTCTGATTTTGGAAAGATCAAAATATGAGGCGTTTCCCCCAACTAAAAAGAGTCCCCGACCCACAGTAGCCCCGCTCTCGGTGTATATCGGCGTAAAACCGGTTACGACATTGACAACCCCGTTTTCGGTGAATTCCGCCTCCAGGGCCGGAGGTGTCAGCGGAATGGCCGCCAGGTTGCTTTCTATAAACCCACTGATGCCCGGGGCAAAAGACTGGCGCGCCAGCTCCGCCGCCTGGCTAAATGGATTGCCCTCCACCGGCTCAAAGAGACAAGTTGCGTAGAGATCCGCCAGCGATTTCTCCAATAATGACTGGGACCGCGCCGATTGATATCCCGTGATACTTATGACTAAGACCAGCAAAATTGATTTTCCACGTACAAAATAAAGATCTCGCATGGCATCTCCTTATTACGTTTCCTGTTTACATAATCGGGAGGTTGTGGTTCAGTGCGGTTCCACCTCACTCAGCACATATCGCTCCTCGTTTTTTTTCCATATCCAGTTAGCCGGAACGGGGAGTATTTTCACCTCCTCCCTTCCCTTTTGACGGTAGTGGATATCCATCGTAACAGCCAGTGTGGCAGTGGTACCGCCAGATTCCTGCAATTCTCCAGCCCTGCTTTCAACACTGACAACATTGAACCTGGAGTACAACCCCTCCAGCATTTTCCCATAGTAATCCGCAAGCGGAGGGGCAACGTCGTTCCACTGCCGGTCCATAATCGCCTGGCTGACCGCATTCTGAAGCTGATCTATCTGCCCGCGCACAAGTTCGATTGTCGGAATCTCGGCGGCGGGCTCCTCCTCTTCCGTCGGCACCTCTGATGCGGCAAGTGATTCATCCCCCGGCCCCGGTTGATCTTCAACATTTGTTGATGAGTTGGTTCCTGCAGTAGAGATCTCCGACTCTTCTCTGTCTCCCCGGTTGCCAACGGGCTGCCTGTTGCTCACCAGGTTCGCAGACTGCTCCTCGTCAATTTGCCGCTGATCTCCCGGCGAATCAACCATCCCAGAGGTGGTGGATTCCTGCGTGTTTACCGCTTTTGGATCTACCGGAGATTGTGTTTCAGCATCCAATGGAGGGAGAGATTCTGCCTGCTCAGGCTCATCCAGGGTAGTGCCGATATTGCCCCCGGCGGTTCCTACTTCAGCCTGTTCGGTTGAGGACTTATCTTCATCAGCAATACTGCTGCCGGGTATGCCATAAAACTGCCAGCTTACCACTGCCGCGACCAACGCTATTCCCGCTCCAATTACCCAGGCCCTTGGCCAACGCATCCCTTGTTGCCAAAAAACAGACCTTACGTAGGTCCAAATATTCTTCAGAAGTGTTTCAGGTCTTTTTTTTGAAACTTTTTTATCGGTTTCCCGGGCTTTTTCAGCAGCCCGCTCTTCCCCGAGTTGAACAGCGGGTGGTTTACCTGGTGTTGCGCGATCCGGGTCATAGTTTGAAAGTATGCCGGCAGCGGCTTCCCTGACCTTGCGCTTCTCATCTTTTTGCATGTCTTCAAGCGCCTCGCGGGCGGCAAGTGCCATCCGTTTATCTCCGCCATCCAAAAGATATGCCAGCTCCGGTATCGCCTCGAGACGGACCACCGGGTCATCATCTTCTATTGCAGCACGAAGTTTCGGATCAAGTTCAGCAGGGGTCAGGGGCCTGGGATTGCGTGCGATGATGAGTCGTCCCTGTTGATTGTATACCCAGCGCCGCGGTGTCTGGGTCGGCAGGTTGCTCACCACCTTGTCATAGGCATAATCGTACCACTCGTCAAGAGTAATCAGGCTGTCGCCATCCTTGTCAGCTTTCCCGGATTGGATACCTTCAAGTAAAAAATGGGTAAACAGGGAGGTCTGCGCTTGCTCCAGCACCTGGTTGCCCTCCATCGCAAACTCCCGCCGGTCTGACGCGGTCAGGACTATACGCCCGCTGCCGTTGCCCTCAAACGTCGCCGCGGTCAACACCTGGTCATCTCCCTTAATGCCCCGCCTGAACGCGCCGCTGTGGCAGCAGTCCAGAATCAGTATCTGCCGTTTGGAACGGCACAAATCCATGTCATCGGCAATAAAGTCAGCTGAAATAGCCGTTGCTCTCAGTAAATCAGGACGTGTGTCCCTTACCGCCAGGTAAAGGTGCCCGCGGTCATCCAGTATCCCGTGGCCGGAAAAATAAAGCAGCAAAAGGTCATCGGGCTTTTTATTCTGAAAGAAGCCGCTTATCTCCTGCCGGACTTTTGATTCCCCACTATTAATCAACTCCTTCACATCATCAAATCCGCCGATAGAAGAGTCCCGAAACAGGCTGGCCAAATCCTGCACATCTGCAATGGGAGAGGCCAGGTCCGCCAACTTTTCGGCCTCATACTCACTGTTACCAACGAAAAGAGCATACTTGCGTGCCATGGAGGAACCTCATCTCTGATTTATCAAAAGAAGGCGAATCTGCGAGGTAACCTTTTTCTGAAAGATGTGCTGCTTTATCCATCACCGGGTTGATTCAATGATTCCAAAAAAATTTTGAAATCCCTGGAATTACCCTCAAACTCAACCTGCTCCCCGCCGATCTCCCCTTTAAATTTGACAATACGTCCGCTGCCACGCTCAATCCAGGCCTGCAGCAGTTCAATAACCTTGGGAACGGCTTTCGGCAACACAGCCATGATTATAGCTCCCAGCGTTACCGCCTCCACTGATTTTGCCCCTGCGGGCAGTTCCCCTTGCTTCGCCAGCTCGGCCGACTCTACCTCCTCCTCTCTGAGTTCCCGCAACAACTGGCGTGTTAACTGGTCGATTTCATCCGGGTCCCCGTCTTCGGTACTGACCTGCAACAAAATCTCTGAAGGCTGCTCATCTTTCATCGCTACCCCTGTTAGATAAGTTTCAAAAAATACTCAGCGAGGATTCTGTTTCTTACCACCCTTCCTGCATCGGCGTTCAACATATAAACATGCGATCCTCCGCCGGCTGACACCGGGCAGTGCATTATCCCCACTTGTACTTGTTACACCAATTTTAGCCGGCGAAGCCTCAATCGTATCTTATTATTTAGAATACAAATTATAATTAATTTTAATAAAAACAATGAATTACATATAAATATTTTCTTTTTCTCATAAAATTTATCCGCTTTAGTCCTGATTTCTTTCAAGAGGTTAATCCCCAGCAAGGAGAAAAAGAAATGGCCGCAGAAACGTACCCCGTGTGTTATAGCAGATCAACTCTGCATACCTTCAGGTAAAAATTGGGAACCCGGGTTTCGTTACGGGTAGTAATCTGGGGATAGGTGTTCATTTTTCAGTGAAAAAAAAGAACCTTTAAAAATTTCCTGAAAAATTCGAGATAATGGATCCTTATCCCTTCCGGTCTGGAAATGTGTGAATCGTCCCGGGCAAATGCAGCGCAAGCGTAAGGAAAGGAATTGTATCCATTCTAAAATTAACAATTTGGAACAGGCCCGGGATATCTATTTGAAGATCCCTGAATTTAGTCGTGTATAAAGTTGAAGATTCGGCCAAATCGGGGAAGCCAGCGCTCCGAATCCCAGGAGAAGTAGATCATGCCCGCCTTGCCTACGACGTGATCTTGCGGCACAAATCCCCAGTATCGGCTGTCTTCGCTGTCGTCCCGGTTGTCTCCCATCATAAAGTAGTAGCCCTGCTGGATGGTATAGGTTGAATCTCGTTCTCCATTAATATAGAGCTGATCTCCCCTCCATTCGGCGTCATTCCGTTCATAACGCGTGACGATATTCTCATAAATATGCCAGTTCTCGCGTGTCAGTGTTACCTGCTGTCCTTCGAACGGTACAACAACGGGGGGGAGGTGATCGTGATTCATAAATCCGGAGGAGAAGCTAAAATTTCTACGCGAAAATTCATCGAAATCATCGGGAAGCACATGCAGCTGCACGTCCTGGACTTCCGGCCACTGGCGAATCGTCTCTGCCACGCTGCTGGTCATATTGACCCGGTAGCTGTTTTCTCCCTGCGAGCCGAGAAGAGTACCGCCGGCATTCTGAACCTTGGTGGGACTCAGCCGCACCCGCTGGCGCACCTGCACCACATAGTTTTTCTGTATTCCCGGGGCCTGTTCAGACAGTTCCCCGTTCACATACAGCATTTTATCGCGGATAGAGAGCGTGTCGCCCGGAATGCCGACACACCGCTTTATATAGTTTGTTTTAGCGGAAATCGGGGCGATATCGATCGGGTAGTTAAAGACCACGATGTCATTGCGCTGTACCTCCGTATAGCCGGGAATACGCGTCCACGGCAGGTTTACGCCGGGAAGATAGATGTTGGTGAACGGTACGCCAAGTACCATGGGGGTACGGGGACCATAACTGATTTTGGAGACAACCAGGAAGTCGCCGGTGAGCAGTGTTTCCTCCATTGAAGGGGTGGGAATGCGATACGCTTCGAACAGGAATGTACGGATAATAAGCGCTGCCACGGCTGCAAAAAGCAGGGCATCCAGCCATTCCCGGGCCCAGTGCTTGGCCTGTTCACGCTGTTCATCCTGTCGCCGTTTACGCCGGGAGCTCTTCTCGCTGTTCTGTTCTGCCACTTCGTCTGCCAATGCCGTTTCCTTTTTAAACTATTATTGATACCTGAAATTGATGGTCATTCCCTCGGGAGAATCGATCTCTTTTGTGACAAATTCGCCATTCTGGTAACGCACGTCGAACCACTGCTCTCTTTCGGGAGAATAGAAATAGTCCTGAAACGGGGAGAGGCTGTCCACCGACATCAATTTCTGTGAAAGGGTTCGTTTGATCTGGGGCATCAGATCGATATAGCGGCTGGCACCGCCATACACGAGGCCATTGCCAAAAGGCCCGTCGATATCCAGTACCATCATCGGGATGCTGTCATCCACGGTAAACCAGTATTCAAACTGAATCGCCTCCGCAGGGCGAAAGTTGTCGCTGTTAATCAAATCTTCCAGTGTTTGCGTGGGATCGCCATATTCCGCCTGCAGGCGTGCCCGGACTTCAGGGGTCTTTTGCTTGTCGATGGTGGTCTCCTGATACAAGCCCTGTCCGGTCCATTTTATCTCCTCAAACCGGTTCAAAAACTGCTGTCTTTCATCGTGGGGCACTTTTTGAATTTCCGGTTCATTGAACTGCGCCAGTGCTGAACTGGTAAGTATAAAAAAAAGCACGGCAACCGCCGCCATCTGTCGTAGTAATCTCATAAGCAAATTCCTGGCTTCATTTAATTTTTCGGGTCAAACTAAATAAAATCTGGTAAAACTTTGGTTAAAAAGCGTAAGCAATCTTCTAACCTTTCTCGTCCATTGAAAGGACAGCGAGGAATGCCTCCTGGGGGACTTCAACGGTACCCACCTGTTTCATACGCTTTTTCCCCTCCTTCTGTTTCTCGATAAGTTTGCGCTTTCGGGAAACGTCTCCGCCATAACACTTTGCGGTGACATCCTTGCGGATAGCCCGGATCGTTTCGCGCGCAATAATTCGCGAGCCGGTGGCGGCCTGGATCGGGACTTCAAACTGCTGCTTGGGGATCAGTTCCTTCAGCTTCTTGCAGAGCTTTCGACCCTGTTCATACGCCTTGTCGCGATGTATGATACTGGAGAGGGCATCCACCGGTTCCTCATTCAGCAGTATATCCAAACGAACCAGGTCGCTTTCCCGGTATTCAAGAAATTCATAGTCGAGCGAAGCGTATCCGCGGGTGCCGCTTTTCAGGCGATCGTAGAAATCGAACACCACTTCCGCCATCGGCAGTTCGTAGGTTATCTCCACGCGGCCGCCCTGCATGTGCAGCTGGTTTACGTACACCCCCCGCTTGTCCTGGCAGAGCTTCATCACCGGGCCGATAAATTCAGATGGAGTCAAAATAGTAGCTTTGATAAACGGCTCGTATACCGCTTCCCGCTCTCCCGGATCCGGCATATCGCTGGGATTGTCCACAACAATCGTTTCCCTTTGCCCCTTTTTTTCGACCTCCACCTTGTATTCCACGTTGGGAACGGTGGTGATAATATCTATATCAAACTCGCGGTCGAGCCGCTCCTGTACAATCTCCATGTGGAGCATTCCCAGGAAACCCGCGCGGAATCCAAATCCGAGGGCCTCGGAGGTCTCCGGCTCGTAGGTTAGCGAGGCATCGTTAAGCTGCAGTTTTTCCAGTGCCGACCGCAGATCCTCAAAATCATCCGACTGCGTGGGAAAGAGCCCGCTGAACACCATCGGCTTGGGCTCCTGGTACCCGGGGATCGGCTCTTTGGCGGGATTGTCGGGCTTCGTGACGGTGTCGCCAACACGGGCATCCTGCAGCGATTTCACACTGCCCACGATATATCCCACTTCTCCGGCTTCCAGTCGATCCGTTTTCACCTGTTTCATCATAAGGTAGCCGATCTCCTCGGCGTCGTACTCTTTGCCAGTCGCCATAAACCGGATGCCGTCGCCCTTGTTCAGGGCTCCCTCCATCACCCGTACATACACAATGGAACCGCGATAGGTATTGAAGACCGAATCAAAAATCAGTGCGCGCAGCGGCTTTTCCGTATCTCGTTTGGGGCCGGGAATGCGCTCCACAATCGCTTCGAGAAGCTGGTCAATTCCATCTCCCGTTTTGCCGGATACTTTCAAAATCTCGTCATGGTCGCACCCGATCAGGTCTACAATCTGCTGGCCCACCCCTTCGATGTCGGCGCCGGGCAGGTCAATCTTGTTCAGGACCGGTACAATGTCCAGGTCCTGGTCAATCGCCTGGTACAGGGTGGATATCGTCTGTGCCTCAACTCCCTGGGCGGCATCCACCACCAGCAGAGCGCCTTCACATGCCTTCAGCGCGCGCGACACTTCATAAGAAAAATCGACATGCCCCGGGGTGTCAATCAGGTTAAAAATCACCTTCTCCCCGTTTGGACGCTCATACTCCATCTTGATAGCGTGGCTTTTAATCGTAATACCACGCTCCCGCTCCAGGTCCATATCGTCGAGAATCTGCTCCTTCATCTCCCGCTCGGTGATGGCGCCGGTGCGCTCCAACAGGCGATCGGCCAGGGTCGACTTCCCGTGGTCAATATGAGCGATAATGCAAAAGTTGCGAATTTCAGGCATAACTGTATCTGCTTGCGGTGGAATAGAGGCTTAACAAAAAGAACGGTTAAGATACAAATTTAGTGGAGGGATTGCATATTACCCCGTAAAAATAAAATTGGAACAACTTCCACCACCTTGCCTCTGCTTCTATCCAAATAACGGAGGAGGTGGGAGGTGGGAAAAGCGCAATACGTGCCCCACATCCCTGGCCTGACGGGAATACATATTACGCATAACGGTCGGACTCACCTCTACTCGGGGATGTTGAGCTGCTCAGTGTCGTCAACCGGGACCGGGTTAAGAAGCTCGATATGAAAACGAAACTCTTCCCCCTCGATGGTCATCGTGTCATAAATTTCACGGATCAACTCAAAAATAATATCTGTTTCTCCTCGCACGCTGGTGGAAAGGTAATTGACATCCACCTCTACTTCGTGCTGGGCCACCATCTCGAGTAAAAATTCTATGCTCTCGCGCGGGTTTTGAGACTCAAGGGGAATATAGGTAAACTGGGCCGTGGTTATCATATAATCTGTATTCTGTTGATTTAATTTCTGTCGTTTGCCAAAGCGATAAGAATAACCGTTTGAATTAAATTGATCAATACAGAAGTGAAAATGTTTTCTCTTCCCATACCGGTCTGGCCACAGGTAACGAACTTCTTTGCTGGAAACAAAAATTTTTCCGGAACATTTCTTCCTGCTGCCAGTATAGGTATGTACAAGCTGCTATTTTTACGTTCTACCGTCGCAATACCCACACTCCAACATTGTAGACGGTTGTTGACCCAGACAGCCCCGTACATATTAATTTATCGTGTACGGGGCTTTTTTATTGGCTGCTTCCAGTAGTTTACATAGACCGTGATACAGCCTCGGCCGCCAGTTCATTTTCTTGCGTGCATACTTGGGTTTGAAATTGTATATTCAGGACTGATGGAAATTCGATATTCCCATATTCTCTCCCACGCCCGTCACGGTGGTGTCCATCACCACTAAACAGACTTTTTATATCTATACAGGTATTGCTACCAGCCGACTTCTTTACCATCTTCCATAACCATTTTCACAATACAACCAATTATTCTGCAAGCTATGAATCGATCTGCCGATACCAAGACCTCTTTACGCATTGCGTTGCAAAAAGATGGTCGCCTGACCGATAAAACCATTAACCTGCTGGAAGGCATCGGACTGCGCTTCGACAATTACAAGCGCAGTCTGATGGTGAAATGTCGTAATTTTGATGTGGAGCTGCTGCTCATTCGTGACGACGACATCCCGGAATACGTGCAAGACGGGGTCTGCGATCTCGGTTTTGTAGGAGCCAATGTTACGGCCGAAACCGGCGCCGATGTTACAATCCTCCGTGGACTCGACTACGGGGTCTGTCGGCTCTCCCTGGCAGCCCGTAAAAACGGGAATATCCAGTCCGTCCAGGATTTTGACGGGAAAACGATCGCCACAAGCTACCCGAACCTGACGCGGCACTACCTGCAGAGAAAGGGCGTTGAATCGAATATTGTGACCATCTCGGGGGCCGTCGAAATTGCGCCCCGCCTGGAGGTGGCCGACGCCATCTGCGACCTGGTTTCCACCGGCAACACGCTTAAAGCCAACGGTCTGGAGGAGATTGAAACCATTTTTGAGTCCGAAACCCAGCTGATCCGCACGAACAAGGAGCTTTCCGAGGGGAAAAAGAAGCTGATCGAAAAATTTATGCTCCGCATCGACGGCTACCAGCAGGCCGAGCGCAGCCGGTATATCATGATGAATGCCCCCAAAAAAGCGGTCCCGGAGATCAAGGATATCATCCCCTCGCTCAAAAGTCCGACCGTAATGCCGCTTGCTGACGAGGATATGGTGGCCATCCACACCGTTATCCAGGTAGAACAGTTTTGGGAAGTGATGGAGAAGCTGAAGGCAGCCGGGGCTTCAGGCATTGTCATATTGCCTATAGAAAGCATGATTGTTTGACAAACCTCCAAATTGTTGCAAAAAGGAATGCTTTTATCCTGAAGCGATGTTCAGAGAGTGAGTTATGAAGACGTATCAATTTTCCAATTTAGACGAGGACCAGATCAAGGCGCTCTGCCGGCGTCCCAAGATGGATTTCCTGTCCGTTTTCGAGCAGGTCCGGCCGATTCTTGAGGATGTGGAAACCAATGGAGACGAGGCGGTGCTCTCGCACACCGAAAAATTCGACGGCGTGCGCCCGGACCCCCTTGCGATTAATCCGCATGAGATCGAGGTGGAGATCAATGCAGAGGTGCAGTCAGCGATCGACACCGCCTTCCGTAACATCTATCGATTTCACAAGGCGCAGCTTTCTGCTCCTGTCGAAGTTGAAACCATGCCGGGTGTTCGATGCTCCCGGGTAGCCCGCCCCATTGAGCGGGTTGGACTTTACATCCCGGGCGGTACGGCCATCCTGCCCTCCACGCTGATGATGCTGGGAATTCCCGCCATGCTGGCCGGGTGCACGCAGATTGTTGCCGCCACCCCGCCCAATGCTCAGGGGACGGTTGATGATGAAATGATCTATATCGCCCGCAAGCTTGGCATTACCACGCTTTTACTGGCCGGCGGGGCACAGGCGATAGCGGCTCTCGCATACGGAACTGAATCGGTTCCCAAGGTGGACAAGATTTTAGGGCCAGGCAACCAATATGTGACGGCTGCAAAAATGTGGCTGCAAAACAGCGAAGCGGGTGTTTCCATTGATATGCCGGCCGGTCCCTCGGAAGTACTGGTCATCGCGGATGAAACCGCAAATCCTACTTTTGTGGCGGCAGACCTCCTCTCGCAGGCTGAACACGGAGCCGACAGCCAGGTGGTACTGGTGGCTACGCCTTCATTTAACTTCGACCTCCTGGAAGATGAGCTCAACCGGCAGTTAACCCGGCTTCCCCGGGCAGAAGCGGCCACCGGCGCCCTGGAGCACAGTTTTGCCGTCCAGGTGGAAAACCTTGAAGATGCGTTCTATTTTTCCAACCGGTATGCACCGGAGCACCTGATCGTACAGTGCAGGAACCCCGAATCGATGACCGATCACATTCAAAACGCGGGATCTGTTTTCCTGGGTCCCTGGTCGCCGGAAAGTGTCGGGGACTACGCCTCTGGCACCAACCACACGTTGCCGACTTATGGCTATGCCCGGATGTACAGCGGCGTTTCGGTGGATTCATTTCAAAAATTTATCACTATGCAGCAACTGGACCGGGCAGGACTGGAATCCATTGCTCCATCGGTTACCAAGCTGGCTGAACTCGAGCAACTTGAGGGCCACAAACGTGCCGTCACCATACGAATTAATGACAACGACTGATTATTATGCCGAAAACAATCTCCATTGACGACCTGGTTCGTCCCAATATCAGAGCGCTGAAACCCTACCGGAGCGCGCGCGACGACTACGACAAGGGAACCCTGCTGGATGCCAATGAAAACAGCTACGGTTCACCCGTTCATGTTGAAGGGCTGAACCGCTATCCCTCCCCCTACCAGTGGGAGCTTCGCAGCAAGCTCGCGGACCTTCGGGGGGTCCGTACGGAAAATGTGTTTGTGGGAGTAGGCAGTGATGAAGCCATTGACCTGCTGATGCGGATATTTTGCGAACCCGGTCAAGACCGAATCCTTATCACGCCGCCTACCTACGGCATGTACGAGGTGTCGGCCAACATCCACAACATCCCGGTGGATAAGGTATTGCTGACCCCTGAATTTGACGTGGACCCGGAGGCCGTCCTGGAAAACGTGCGGGAGAATACTAAAATGATTCTACTCTGCTCCCCGAACAATCCGACGGGCAACGACCTGTCTGTAGACGCCATGAAACATATTGCCGGTGAATTTACCGGCATCGTCGTTATCGACGAGGCGTATGTCGATTTCAGTGACCGGGAAAGCCTGGCCGGCGAGGTCGCCCAATACCCCAACCTGGTGGTTCTGCAAACCCTTTCCAAAGCTTTTGGACTGGCGGGGATACGCCTGGGGATAGCCATAGCAGCCGAAGATATCATCCGGTATATGCTGAAGGTCAAAGCGCCCTACAACGTAAACTCGCTGACCTCCTACTACGCGCGCAAGGCGTTTGACAACCTGGAGACTGTCCGTTTTAACATTGAGAAGATAAAAGAAGAACGAGATCGGCTGGCCAAGGCTCTCTCCATGCAGCCCTTCGTAAAGAAGGTGTATCCTTCGGATGCCAACTTCTTGCTCTTCAAAATTGAACACGCCCGTGCAGTCTACCAAAAGCTGGCTGAGCAGGGAGTCATTGTTCGATACCGCGGCAATGAACCGCGATGCGACAACTGCCTGCGCGTAACGGTGGGAACGCCCGATGAAAACGACCTGTTCCTTTCTACTCTCAAAGAGGTAACCGCATGAAAATTTGGATCCACAACGAAGCACTGGGAGCAGGACGGGAAAACCTGCTGTGGCCAGGAGCACTCTTTGGCCTCCATTACCTGCAGAAGCTGAATCATGAAATCGGCTTTGACGTTGACCTGCTTACCGATGCACAACAGCAGCTGCTGGAGAATGAACGGATAGAATCGCAGTTTAACGCTCCCGGGGAGGCTGATCTTTCCGTTTCTTCCGGGGATGGCATGCACCTACAGGCCGAAACGTCCGATTCAACGGTTGCCGAAGTCAACGACTGGCTGAAACTGTCACATATATTGTGTTTCCCGGAACGCACCGCAGAAATCAACCGGGAAACCGCCGAAACCGACATCCAGATTGCGCTGAACCTTGACGGAACAGGGCATGCCGATATTCAAACCGGTCTCAACTTTTTTGATCACATGCTTGAGCAGATCGCAAAGCACGGGCTTATCGACCTGCGCATACACTGTGACGGAGACCTGGAGGTTGATGAGCACCACACCATTGAAGATGTGGCAATCGCCCTTGGAGAGGCTATCGCCGAGGCCCTGGACCACAAAATAGGGATTCAGCGGTACAGCTTTGTGCTGCCGATGGATGAAACAAAGGCTGAAGTGGCGCTGGATCTGTCCGGGAGACCCTACTTGGTGTTTGAGGCTGATTTTAAACGCGAAATGGTTGGAGATTTCCCCACCGAAATGACCGAACATTTTTTCTATTCACTGGCGATGAACCTGAAAGCCACACTGCATATTTCGGTTTCGGGCGCCAACGATCATCACAAGATTGAAGCCTGCTTCAAGGGACTGGCCCGCTGCCTGCGCGCCTCTGTAAGCCGGAGTGAACGACAATACAATATTCTACCCAGCACTAAAAACACCCTGTAACAATGATCGCTATTATCAACTACAAAGCGGGGAACCTGGCTTCCGTCAGTAACGCACTCGACCGGCTGGGAGCCGACTTCGTTATTACCAGTAACACCAGCGAGCTGAATGCAGCGGAAGCCGTTATTTTTCCCGGTGTTGGTCACGCATATTCCGCCATGGAATCACTGCGGGAAAACGGGCTCACCTCCTGGCTGAAAGAGACGGGCAAGCCTGTTCTCGGAATCTGCCTGGGGATGCAGCTGCTGTATGAATCGTCGGAAGAGGGAGACACCCGCGGGCTGGGCGTAATCCCGGGAAGACTCCAGAAATTTGATGCCTCCCAAGCAAAAGTACCCCACATGGGATGGAACACGTTTTCATCGGTCGAGCCTCATCCACTGTTAAAGGGAATTTCAACCGACCATTTCTTCTACTACGTGCACAGCTTTTACGCCCCGGTGAATGAATTTACGCTCGCCGAATGCTCCTACATCAACACTTTTGCAGCCGTGGTGGAGCGCGACAACTATCTGGGCGTCCAGTTCCACCCGGAAAAATCGGGAGATGTGGGATCAATGCTGCTCCAAAATTTCCTTACCCACGTCGCCAGCCAGTCGCAGATTAAGCTGTAGAACTATAAGCCGGTACAGATAGCGTACCGTATGTGTCCAGGCATCATCAGGTTCGGTGCCAGACATTCAAGTGCCTCACACGATTTCAGTCTGAATTTACACAAGACCATGATACGCAATTAGTTACATTGATATTAAGACTGCAATAACTATAACAGTGTGTAGCAGGTGGCGAAACTGGCCCACCAGCCGCGTTGATGGTGGAAATCACTCGCTCGACGTACAGCGAAACCTTTCGATCCCGATTTCCACCGTACCTTGCATACGAACCAATTTCCTGGTGAAAATAGCAGGTTAAGCTTTTCCCCCACAAACTTCCGAGTGATTCCACTACTCACAAAAAGGTACAGCAAAATGGAATAAATAGTTTTCTCCTTTGTAGTTTGGAGTCTTTATCTGATGAAAAAAACTTAAGCAAGATACAATGAGAGCTCTTATTGTCGAAGACGAACCCCTGTTGCATGACGAGCTGGAAGACCAACTTCTCGAAGAACAGTTCAATGTTGACGTTTCTGAAACCCTGCAGGAGGCCAGGAATCTGGTTGCGGCCGATGAGTATGACCTGGTGCTGCTTGATCTCGGCCTGCCCGACGGAGATGGACTTGATCTCCTGCAGATGGTCAAACGTTTTTACAGCGATACCGCTATCGTTATCCTGACGGCCCGGGGTGAAGTGGAGGACAAGGTAAAAGGCCTGGAACTGGGCAGCGACGACTACCTGGCCAAACCGTTTTCCATGTCTGAACTCCGGGCCCGTATTCACGCAGTCTTGCGGCGAAGGTTCAAGATCAACGACAATGAGATATCTGCCGGGGCCCTGACGGTAAACCTCGATCACCTGCAGGTCCGCTATGAGCAGCAGCCGCTGGATATGACCGAAACGGAATACAAAATTTTGCGCTACCTGGTGCTCAACAAAAATAAAACAATCACCCGGATTGCCCTGGCAGAACATATTTGGGGCAGCAGTATTGATGACCGTTTTTCTCTGGACTTCATCAACTCTCACATGAAAAATATCCGGAAAAAACTGTCTGGGGCCGGTGCTTCCGATATTATAGAAACCGTCTATGGGGTGGGATACAAACTGGAGGCACATGAAGCTGAATAATAAAATTCTGATCAGCAATATTGTGCTCACCACCATCATAATACTGCTCACCAGTGTCGGCATGTACTACCTGGTTAATGAGACGATCTACGAGGAGCTGGACAACCACCTGCTGCGGCACAAGGTGGATCTTATGAACCAGCTGCAAAAAGATCCCTCCAGCCTTTCTCATATCCAGGATCTCGGAGGACTGGGCTCATACGAGTGGATCGACATTGTTCCCTACGATGGATCGGTGGAACCAAACAGCAATTCATTTACCTCGGTCGACACCCTGCGCTTCGCTGGTAAACAAGCAGCACCCCAGACCTATCGACGGCTGAAAACCACCGTTTCGGTAAGCGGAGTCCATTACACGGTGAGTATCTATGAAGAAGTGGCCGCCTGGGAGCGCATCAGCATGACTATCCTGTTCACCCTCCTTGCCGGACTCCTTATCTGGATACTGGTTCTCTATATCGTCAACCAGGTGGTGTTCGACAAGATCCTCACCCCGTTTTACAACACAGTGGAAACCCTGGAAAAAATTTCTGATCCGACAGACTTCGGGGACTCCTTCCCACAAACCACAACCTATGAAATCAACGTCCTCAACCAGGCGCTGAATACCATGATGGCGCAGATCCGTTCATCATTTGAAGACCAGAAAAAGTTTATTCAGAACGCGTCTCACGAGCTGCTCACGCCCCTTTCGATCATCCGGCAAAAGTCCGAAAAAATTCTTTCCCAGTCGAATGAACTGGACCAAAATATTGTAGAGTCTGCCAGCGAAATACAGCAGACCGCTATACGCTTGAGCCGTCTGAGCAACGCCCTTCTGCTGATAAGCCGGGTGGAAAACAAGCAATACACCCTGGATGAGCAGGTTAATATCCAGGAAGTGACCCACGAGGTGCTCGAGGAGCTGTGCGAGTTCATCAACCTGAAAAATATTTCCCTGGACAAGCAGTTCAATACCCAAATTACCGTTGAGGGCAACAGGGAGCTGATTCATTCGGCTATCTACAACATCATCCAAAACGCAGTAAAATTTTCGCCGGAGCACGCTACCATAACGATTGCTACAGGTCGGAACGACGGGCATCCCCGGCTTTCCATTCGAGACCAGGGACCGGGAATTCCACCTCCCCTCCTGGATTCTCTTTTTGACAGGTTTAAAAAGGGATCCAACCACTTTAGTGAACTGGATGAGGAGAGCAGTCCCGGCCTCGGACTCTCCATCGCACAGAGTATCTGCCAGCTGCACGGGTTTACCTGTACCGCCGGCAACTTGGTAGAGGGAGGGGCCGAAATTGGAATTCAGTTCTGATCCTTAAAAACAGCGGCGTCTGTTTTGTGTCAACTCACGAGCGATTGTTAAACCTGGACCGGGTTGTATAAACGGGATATAGCATCAAATTACAACCGGAAGATTCTTCTCTCGACGAAAGACGGCAAAATACACCGGGTATTTCCGATGTGCTATTGACAAATAAATAGTTAGCCTGCCTAAAGGATGGCCAAATTTCATCCATAGGTTAATCGCTGCGAAATACCGGTTAAATCCATTTTCTCTACAGATTTGGTTTTTAGTTTTGAATTGGTAAACGATAACACTCAAAGCTGAAAACCGATGGTCGTTTCGGTCATTTTTGCGCTTCTTTTCTCTTTACCCATAAGTCCTCCGGACAGTGTGGCGCTCTCTGATTTGGGAGTCGAAAAGGCCCTTCAAATTGCGTACGAGCATAATCCCAAAATAAACCAGCTTACGCACCAGATTGAAGCCCAGCGCCAGCAGGAGACCCTGGGCCTCGGCATTCGCAATCCTGAAATATCCTACTTCCGGGAAGGGATTGGCGAAGGAACATTTTCAGAACAGCGGTGGTCGGTCTCGCAACAGCTGGATTTTCCGCTGACCAGTTACTACCGGTATAAAAGCGAGCAGGCCACCACCCATTCACTGGAGTTGCAGCTTGAGGCATTGAAGCTGCAAGTCAAGAGACAGGTGAAATCGGCTTATACCACCCTGGCGTACGCCATTCGGCAGGACAACCTGGCACAGGAACGGGTCGAGCTTTTTGAGAGCCTGAACAAGGCGGCACGGGCGCGCGCCGATCTCGGGGAATCATCCGGGATCGATGCCATGCAGGCAAACCTGCAGCTCAGGGAGGCACAAAACAGCCTTGAACTGGCCGACAACCAGATTATGGAGGCCCGGTACGATCTTTTTCAAACCATCGGACTCGACCCGGAAGCCCAAACCTACGATATCAGTTTCCCAGATACCCTTCAATATGTAGAGATCAACGTTACCCAGCAAGAGATTTTACAACGGCTGGAAAGCCATCCACAACTGAAACAAATCAACCGGGAACAACGGGCTGCAGCCTATCTGACCAAGGCCGCTAAAAGCACCTATTTTCCCGATTTGAGCGTGAGCTATTACCGGCAGGATTTCGGTGGAAACTACGATTTCTACGGCTTTGAAGTGGGAGTAAGCATTCCGCTCTGGTTCGGGGCCAATACGTCCAAAAGAGTTAAGCAGGCCCAAGCCCAGTACCGCACGGTCGGCTGGAAATTCGAGGACAACTACCTGCTGATCAAAAAACAGGCTGAACAAGCATGGCACGGTTATGAAACGAGCCGTACCAATATCATCCGGTTCCGCGAAAACATCCGGGACGAATCGATTGAGCTGGTTAACATGACGCAGCGAGGATACCGCATGGGAGAACTGGATCTTCTCACGCTGCTGGAAGCCCAGCGCACCTATCTGAGAACCCAGGAAGCCTACTATCAAACGCTCCGCAACTATTACCTGAGAATTATTGAACTAGAGCAGTACCTCCAGACCGATATCATATTTAATGAGTAAATAACCACCAATATCATTATGAATGTTTTATTAACAAAAGTACCGCGCCCGCTCCATTTAGCCGCTGTTTTGCTGGCCGCCATGCTCTGGTCCAGCTGCGGTGGTGGAACGGAGACAGAACAGGGGAGTGAAGTTTCGGCCACCCCTCCCTCCTTGTCCTCCCATCAGGCGGAGGTAGTACGGCTTTCGGAGCAGCAGGCCGAAAATCTCAATATCCGGACCTACTCCGTTGAGCAGGAAGAGATCACCTTTACCATCGATGCGCCCGGCCAGGTGTTTGCCGCCCCCCAGCGAATTTCTGTTGTCAGCGCTCCCATCAACGGTCGCATCTCCAACATTTACGTGCATGAAGGAGAACGCGTTGAACGCGGAGATCCCCTGCTGGACTTGGAAAGCCTGGAATTTGCCAATCTCGCAGCCGACTACCTTGAAGCGAGGGCCGAGATAACCTACCAGCAACAGCAGGTAGAACGGCTGAAAGTGCTGACCGAAGAAAATATTAGTCCACGGCGGACGCTGGAACGCGCCCAGGCCGATCTTTTTAGAGCCCAGGCAAAACAGAGTGCCGCCCAGGCCCGCCTGCGGGCAGTGGGCATAACGGAGCAGACGATCCGTCAGTGGGATCCCGCCACGCCCGACCCCGTCGCCCGGCTCACTATCTACGCTCCCATAGGCGGCGTGCTGAACCAGCACCTGATAGAGCTTGGAGAATCGGTTAATGCCTATGAAGAGTTACTGGATATTATTGACAACACCGAGGTTTTGGTACGGGGATTTGTATCTCCTGCCGACGCGCCGTTCCTGAAAGTGGGCAGCCAACTGGTCATTACTGAACGATCCGCGGACGGTATTCCCCAGTCGCACATGCTGGACGCCACCGTCACCAGTATCAATCCCGCGCTGGACGAGACCAACAAATCGATCGTTTTAAACTCCATCGTAAAAACAGAAAACGGGTGGCCGATTGTGGGACAAAATGTTCGCCTCCGGTACTCGGCCCAACCCGGGAATGATGCCATTAGCATCCCGATGTCAGCGATCCAGTTTGACGGTTCTGATGCCACCGTTTACGTGCAGCGATCGGCCCTCGAGTATGAAAAACGGGTGGTCTCAATACAGCGGATGACCCAGGACCACGCAATCATCGGTTCCGGACTGGAAGCGGGGGAAAATATTGCCGTTACGCAGGTATTCAGTCTCAAGGCACTGGAGCGTTTTGAACAGTTTGCCGACTAACTTTTATTGTCTGCCATTATGTTAAACCGAGTTATCGATTTCAGCCTTCGACAAAAATTTGTTGCCCTGTCGCTGGTGGTGCTGATGGCCACCGGGGGGATCTTTTCGTTATCCAACATCCCGATCAACTCCCAGCCTGACGTCACCCCGGTACAGGTGCTTGTCATTACAAAGGCCGGTCGTTATTCCCCATACGATGTGGAACGGCTGGTAAGCTATCCCATCGAAACGGCCATGAACGGTCTGCCGGATATTAAAGAAGTGCGCTCCATTTCTCAGTTTGGACTTTCAGCGGTCACCATTGAATTTGAGGAGGGTACGGATATCTACTTCGCACGGCAGCAGGTCAGCCAGCGCATGCAGAGTGTTGCAGGCGAACTCCCCGCAGGAGTCTCTTCGCCCCAGCTGGGTCCCATTTCAACGGCTCTCGGGGAGATCGTGCAGTATGTCGTTCGGGGCGACCAGCACTCCCTGACTGAACTCCGAACCATCCAGGACTGGCTTATTGCTCCCCAGCTGAAAACGGTACATGGCGTTACTGAAATTAACTCCTTCGGCGGTTTTGTAAAACAGTATGAAGTGACGGTAGATCCCGACAAACTCAGGAATTTCGGCATCGGGCTGAAGGATTTGACCGGCGCCATCGAAAATAACAACAGTGTATCGGGGGGCAATTACCTGGAGCACAACCGGGAGCAGTATATCATACGCGGATTTGGCCAGATCGGGGATCCGAAAGACATTGAGGATATCATCGTAAAAGAGCTCGACAACCGGCCGATATTTGTTAAAGATATAGCCGACGTGCAGCTTGGCCGCCAACTGCGCCAGGGGGCCGTAACCCAGGATGGACATGGAGAAATAGTGACCGGCATCGTCATGATGCTGCGCGGGGGCAACGGGCGGGAAGTAATAAGCGATATCGATGAAAAAATCGAGGAGGTCAACAGAAGCCTGCCCGAAGGTGTATATATTGAAAAGTTTTACGACCAGTCTGAGCTCGTCGACCGCACGACCGACACGATTGTCACCAACCTGGTGGAGGGCGGGTTTTTTGTCATCGCCGTGCTGCTGCTTCTGCTGGGCGAAATTACCGGGGCCCTGATTGTGGCTTCCGTAATTCCCCTGTCGATGCTCTTTGCGTTTATCGGCATGGAGCAGCTCGGGCTGGCGGCCAACCTGATGAGTCTCGGTGCTATCGACTTTGGGATGGTGGTAGACGGGTCGGTGGTGATGGTGGAAAATATCGTGCACAAATTGAATAAAGACCGAGCTGAAAAGTCGCGTCTCCAGGTGATACGGGAGGCAGCACATGAAGTGGCCCGCCCCATCTTTTTCGGCGTGCTGATTATCCTGATGGTGTATGTACCTGTAATGACATTCTCAGGCATGGAGGGCATCCTCTACCGGCCGATGGCTATTACGGTAGCCACAGCGGTGTTCGGCTCCCTCATTCTTGCATTGGTTTACGTCCCGGCGTTAACGGCAATATTCTTTCGCAAGGGAGTCAAAGTCCGCAAAAACTATGTCATCAACTGGCTGCGCCCGCGCTACCAGAAATTTCTTGAAATGAGCCTCAACCAAAAGGGAATTACGGTGGGGGCGGCGGTTGCCGTTTTTGCCGCGTCAGTGGCGTTGATGCCGTTCCTGGGAACGGAGTTTCTGCCCGAGCTGGATGAGGGATCCATCCTGATTGAACAGGTCCGGATGCCTTCCGTCACTCTTGATGAATCGGTGACCAATGCCAACTGGCTGGCGGGACAACTCACCGAAAATATTCCCGAAATTAAAACGGTAGTACCCAAAACAGGCCGCTCCGACCTGGCCAACGACTGGATGGGCGTCCACCAGACCGACGTGTGGGTTGTACTCAAACCCAGGGAGGAGTGGCGCGGAGGTATAACCAAGCAGGATATCATCAGCCAGATCAGGCCCTACCTGGAAACCGAACCGGGACTCTCCTACAATTTTACCCAGCCGATCGCCATGCGCGTGGATGAGTTGACAAGTGGAGTAAAGTCGGACCTCGCGGTCAAAATTTTTGGAGAAAACCTGGACACGCTGAAGGCGGTCGGCCAACAGATTTCCGGCATACTCAGTACCATTGAAGGGACCGACAACCACTACCTGGAACAAAGCAGTGGTCAACCCTACTTCAATGTTGAGATCGACCGTGAGGCGGTCGCTTCCTACGGGTTGAATGTCAATAATGTTCAGCATGTCATTGAAACCGGCATCGGGGGAAGTACCGCGGGGGAGATATTTGAGGGCCAGCGCCGTTTCGATATTATTGTACGGCTGCCGGAAGATCTCAGGGATAATTTCCAGGATATCATGGACGTCCCCCTGCAGCTGCCGGACGGCGGATATATTCCCCTGAAACAGGTGGCCCACATTTATGCAGAAGAAGGACCCCGCGAGATAGCACGCGAAAACGGCTGGCGCCGCACAATCCTTGGGATCAATATCAGGGGTGTCGATACCGGCACCTACGTAGGAAACCTGATGGAGGCTATTGATGCCAATATTCATATCCCGGCGGGATATTTCATCCAGTACGGCGGTACTTTCGAAGACCAGCAACGGGCAATGAACCACCTGCTGATCGTAGTGCCGATTTCCCTGCTCATTATTGTGGGCCTGTTGTATATGATGTTTGGCAAGTTCCGTTTTACAATGCTCATCTTCCTGAACCTGCCGATCGCCCTCTCCGGCGGAATTTTCATCCTGTGGCTGCGGGGACTCTACCTTTCGGTCTCCGCAAGTATCGGGTTCGTGGCGCTGTTCGGGGTGGCGGTCCTCAACGGCATTGTACTTGTTTCTCACCTGAATGACCTGCGAAAAGAGGGCGAATCCCTGAAAACGGCGGTCATACAGGGTGCAAGTGACCGGCTGCGGCCGGTATTGATGACGGCGCTTGTCGCCAGCCTCGGATTTATCCCGATGGCGTTTAATGTCGGACCGGGCTCGGAAGTCCAGCGCCCCCTTGCCTCGGTCGTTATCGGGGGACTCATCACCTCAACCATGCTTACGCTGCTGGTGCTGCCCACCATCTACCACTGGATGGAGAAGGGCAAAACCCTGGAAAAGGAAGAAGATACTTTTAACTGAAACGGAGCTATCCCTATGAATGCTGCGCACTATCACTTAATCGTCAATCACCTGCCCATTTTCAGTACGCTTTTCGGACTCCTTATTTTACTGTGGGGAATTTTCAGGGCCAACCCATCGATAAAAAACATAGCGTATATTTTACTGGTTGTCGGGGCGATCTCCGGCTATGTTGCCATGGAAACGGGCGAAAGCGCTGAAGATATTGTGGAAGAGCAGTCGATCGCCTCGCACGACCTGATCCACGAGCATGAAGAAGCGGCTGAAATTGCGTTCTGGTTTACCATCATCACCGGTGTGCTGAGTCTTGTCTGCCTGTTTAACCCCAATCTTAACCCGCGATACCAAAAAACGCTGACGGGGGCGATCCTGCTTTCCGCGCTTATTGCACTGGGAACCCTGACCTATACCGCGTACGAAGGCGGTAAAATCAGTCACCCGGAAGCGTATGGAACGCAGGGCCAGGTCGGATCTTTGGTGACTGAATATGAGTATCTCTCCTCGATGTCCAGGGGTGACGACCTGCTTCAACCTGGAAAACAGGGACGCAACAATCTTAATAATACGTGAACCCGGGTTAAGAAATATAATACCACAAGAACGAGAAGAGGTTTTTTGCCGGCCTCAAAAATTTTGTCGGTAAGTGACCACAGCCGGAGCATTAAGAAACCCTTAATACCGGTGTTCTGGCGCAAGCGTCTCGCTTGTGCCTCAGGTGAACCAGGTCTGGGTGGTACGGAGCGGACAGTCGCAGCAGTATTAGGATCGAGTTCAATGATTTTAACTGTGGCGGAGAAAACGCGAGGAAAATTTCACCCGCCGGTGATTGTTGCGGGTTCGTTTTTTCATCGTTGATAAAACGAACCCTATCAGCAAAGTATCCAACGACTATATAAACAGCATGGATATTATTTCTTTTCCCGAGCTGATGTTAATCATCATAACACCAGAGACCCAGGATGGAGATAATTTATTTTCCCGGGCGTTTCTGTCCGGGCTCCAGCCGCACATAGTCCAGTCTCTGCAGGCGGGATGTTGTATGATACCCGTCTACTCCGCTGAGCGCGATGGTACCCGCCTCCTCAATGTTGAGGTTGTGATCCTGATCCAATGATGATTCCGGGAACCAGACCTCCTCTACCGAACCGATCAACAGGCGGGTTTTATTGGCCTCAACCAGATGTTCCTCCACCAGCTTCAGCCCGATTCGAATACGCGCCTCCTGTACATACGGGGCGGGACAGCTATCTGAATACCAGGGCGTCAGGCCCGAACAGTCAAATTCGGAAATATCCTCCCTGTAGTTTCCCGAAGTCTGATGCGCCTGCTCGTAAATATCCCTGTTCACATGATTAATAGTGTACCATCCATCGCCGGCGTTGATATTGTCGTAGGTATGCCGGGGCACCGTCACAGGGCGCAGCATAAACCCCAGCAGCGGCGGGTTCGATCCCACGTGAATGACAGAACTGAAAATGGCCAGATTTTCAACCCCTTCACCGCTTAGCGTTCCCACCAGGTTCGCACTCTTGAACCCGGAAAGCGAATTGACCAGCTTCAGGCGCGGCACTTTCTGCATGCCATCAATATCAGCACGAGAAACTTTTTTAAGATTTTCCATTGAATTTGAAGTACCAGGATCTATTAGAATTTAGAATGTTGAGCAGAAAACAAGGAGACTTCAACCAACATTCCCACTTCTCTCAACAATTCAATAATTCAACAATTCAATAATTCAACAATTCAATAATTCAACAATTCAATAATTCAACAATTCAATAATTCAACAATTCAATAATTCAACAATTCAACAATTCAACAATTCAATAATTCAATCTATGAGCTCCCTGCTTCGCATCCAGTTCTCGCAAAGGGTGGTCCACGTCGACAGTTCCGGGTCGTCCGGGGCCAGTCCGAAACCGTGGGGACCGTCCTCAAACAGGTGCATTTCCGCCGGTACCTCATGTTCCAGCAGTGCCTCATAAAACTGCAGGCTGTTCTGCACCGGCACCGCGGTGTCGTTCGTGCCGTGGATGATAAAGGCGGGCGGGGTTTGCCCGGTCACCTGTTTTTCATTGGAAAGGTACTCCACCAGTTGACGGTCCGGGTCGTTGCCCAGAAGGTGCCGGCGAGAACCCTGGTGCGTGTAGTCCATCTGCATCGTCACAACGGGATAAACAAGGACCATGAAATCGGGGCGAGAGGACTGGCGCTCGACCGAATCCGCGGCACGGGGATCCCCCATGTCAAAATGCGTGCCGGCAGTAGATGCCAGGTGTCCCCCGGCCGAAAACCCGAGAATACCCAACTTATCTTTCTGTACGCCCCATTTATCAGCATGGGCGCGAACCGTTCGGATGACTCGCTGTGCATCATTGAGTGGGGATGGATGGTGATAGCGCATTCCAAGCCGGTATTTTACGACAAAGGCCGCCACTCCCTGCTCATTCAGCCAGCGGGCCACTTTATATCCCTCCTTTTCCATCGCAAGGTGCGCGTACCCTCCACCCGGAAAGATCACAACCCCGGTTCCGTTTGCACTCGATTTTTCTGGAAGAAAGACCGTCAGGGTGGGGTTATCCTGGTCGGTTTCCCCTTCGGCATTGGGTACGCCCCCGGGCCACAACATCAACGTTTCATCAGCACCGTCCTGCGCTGTTACCGGAGAAGCAACCACCCAAAAAGCCAGCAGCATTATCCATCCCGCTATGCCCGATATTTTTTTGAAATCCATCCTCATACATTTTTATTAACATTTGATTCGGTTAACAGTAACTATATCATTGGTCATCTACAAATTCAGGAATGGATGTGATGATCAAAGCCTTTATTTTTGTAAAAGTCCCAATTTTCAATACCGTCATGCATGAATAATCATTGTACGCTTTGCGATCTTCCCCTGCCCGAATCTCCTTTTACGGATAAAGAGGTCGAGGGGCGATTTTGCTGTTCAGGATGTCTCAGGGTTCAGCAACTTTTGCGGGATCTGGATACCGAGCAGGCGCAGAAGGTGCGGGAAGAGGCCGCCCGGCGCAAAAAAAAGGAGCGTTATGCAGAAGCACCACCCGACTCCTGCCGGGAGGCGTTTCTAAAAGTCAGCGGCATGCACTGTACAACGTGCGAGTCTTTTATCGAGACCCTGGCAAAACGCCAACCCGGGGTTTACAAATGTGAGGCCAGCTACGCTACCGAACTGGTTAAAATTTATTACGATCCCGACATGCTGACCGGGGAGGACCTCCCCCCTCTCTTCAGCCGAATGGGATACCGGGCGCGCCCGGTGGAAAGTGAACACCGGGAAGATGAGCTAAACACGATTGCAAGCCTGGTGATCGGCGGATTTTTCAGCATTATTGGGCTAGTGATTTATGTACTTTTCCTGTATCCCACCTACCTCAACGGAGAAAGCATCATGCCCCTGACCACGGCAGAAAAGCTGTTCTTCGTATCGAATATTTTTGTGATGAGCTCTTTTGTACTCTTCTATACCGGGTTTCCCATATTGCGTGGGGCATGGGTATCGCTTTCGGTTGCGAAGCCGAATATGGATCTGCTTGTTGCCATTGCTGCTCTCAGTGCCTACCTGTACAGTACCGGGGCACTGCTGACCGGAACAACAGAAGTATATTTTGACGTGACAATGGCGATCGTTATGGTGGTGTCAATCGGGCAGCATTACGAAAACCAGATAAAAAGGAGTAAAAACAAGCTGCTGTCCCAGTTGATGGAAAAGAGAATCAGGCGGGCCCGGGTCCGGCGAAACGGGACCATTGCCTCGGTCGCCATCCAGGAAGTCCGCCCGCAGGATCAAATCATCGTAAAGGCCGGGGAACGGATTCCGCTGGATGGCGTGGTGGTTGAGGGACAAGGAGTGGTAAATGAAGCACTTATTACCGGAGAGTCAAAGCCGGTCTCCAAACATACCGGGGATGACGTGCTCAGCGGTACCATCCTGACCCAGAACGCACTCACTATTGAGCCGGGTTCCACCGTAAAGAGCACTATCGAACAGATGATTCGCCTGATGTGGGATATACAGGCCGGCCGGTCCGGGAAACAGCGAATTGCCGACCGCATTGCTGCGTATTTTGTGCCTGGCGTACTGGTACTGGGGGCCCTCACCTTTGCATACCACCTTTCGATGGGAATGGGATCGACCGCCTCCCTTCTTTCTGCCCTGGCTGTACTGGTTGTATCCTGTCCCTGTGCCCTGGGCCTGGCAACCCCGCTGGCGGTGGCATCAGGCCTCAGGGAGGCGCTAAATGAAAAAATAATCATTAAAACGGGCTCCGTTTTTGAAGGCCGGGAAATGCCCCGCATCCTTGCGCTGGATAAAACCGGAACGCTGACGACCGGCCAGATGCAACTCCTCGATAAAGGCACCGAACCCGCCGCTCTCCGGTACGCGCAGGCCATTGAACAGTACTCCTCGCACCCGCTGGCCAAGGCAATCGCCGGCCAGGCCGGGAAAATCGACCTTCCGGTGGATCACTTTCGCAGCTACTCTTCGGGCGTAAGCGGCATTGTCGAAAACCGGGCAGTACATATTGGCAAGCCGGAATGGCTCCGGGAGCAGTCGGTACATATTTCTGTGGAAAATTGGGAGAAAATAACCAGGGCCCGCAAAAACGGCTACGTACCGGTTGCCGTTGCCTGGGAGGGACGTATACGGAGCATCCTGGTTGTAGGAGATCAACTGCGCGCGGAGGCGCCTTCACTGGCAGCCACCATAAAAGCGGCGGGCATTGACCTCGCAATCATTACGGGCGACAGCGAGGAAGCTGCTCGTCCCCTCAGGCAAAAGCTGGATCCCGACTTTTTATTTACAGGTGCGCGTCCCGAATCCAAAACAGAAATTGTCCGGAAGTTATCCAGTTTCGGGACCGTGGCCATGGTGGGAGATGGCAGCAACGATGCCCTGGCCCTGGCTGAAGCCGACCTCGGCATCGCATTTGGTGATCTTACAGCTATCGCTGCCGAATCAGCTCAAATCGTAATTCCGGGAGATCGCCTGGAACATATTTTTTCCGCCTTTATGGCTATAACCCTGACCAAACGGCGAATTCGGCAAAACCTGGGATGGGCGTTTCTCTATAACATCACGACTATTCCTCTTGCCGTAGCCGGGCTAATCAACCCGCTTTTTGCCGCACTTGCAATGGCAGCCAGCAGCTTGCTGGTAGTGACGAACTCATCGCGCAGCATGAAACTGAGAGGAGATTGGGAAGGGCAGAGCCGCCGTGGCGACACCACGACTTAAGCAAGATTATCCACCCGAAGCCTCAATTTTGAGCAGGCCACATCACTGGTCATAGCGTACCGGGATCGGCCCGAGATTCAGACTGAGATGCTCTTCAGTCCCGGCCGAATCTGACCTCTGCGAGACTCTCAAAAACAGGCGATCCGGGATATCCCCGTTGGGGACCTCCCATCTTTCAGTTACCTCCGACACCTCCCCTTCGCGAAGGCTGCTCCACTCCAGCACGCCCCGGCCTGCCAGCACCTGTCCACTTCTCAGCAGCAGGCTGTCAAGCTCAACCTGGTATTTTTCAGCTTCCGCAGATGTTGAAGCACTCAAGATTAAGCTGAACTCCCAGCTTGCCGGGCTGACATCGACACGCATCTCCTTGAGGTGCAGGGCATACAGGGAATCAGCCCCGACAAAAAGGGTGTCGCCTTCTACATATTCCTTAGCCGATTCTGTCGTTTGAACCTGCGCTTCTGCCGGTTCCTCGGCGCCCCAAAATTGAACTTTTAATAAATTGAAAAGCGTTGAAAGTTCAATCAGGACGGGAATGCCGACGGCTACGACAATAAGCACGCGCAACCACACTTTTTTAGAACGACCCGATTCATTATTTGAGGAAGAGGCATCTTGCATAGACTATCTTTAACCGGATTCTGCATGTTGGAATTCCATCTATCGAAGCAAAAAGTGACAACGCTGACAGGTTGAACGGAGCCGCACTTCGCCTTTGCTCCTATCCCATCAAATGCCGACTCAAGAACGGAAGCCATTTTAAAAAAAACCACAAGCCGGAAAGAGCTTTTTTATATTCACATCCCAAACACAGATTTTACGATAGGCAGAGCCCTTTCCAAACAAATGGAATTCCTCCAGTTCTTCCTGTTGTTGCCGTGAGAAAACGATCACTCTCATGACCGGGATCAAGACGGCCGGGGCAGGGCACCCGGCGAAAAGAGCCCATCCTGAACCATTTCGAACAATGGGAATGAGTACGCCAGAATAACCAGCAGAATAGCCAATCCCAGCCAAAGCTTTATATTATCCAGCACCGCCGGCGTGTGCTCGGGACCCGAAAGCGGTTCCGGGATATGATCGTTCACCGGTTGATCCGACTTTTCGCCGGCCATCCAGGAAGCGGTGATCACCCACAGGAAGAGGATCAGCGAGATAAAGAGAATGGTACCTCCAATGCCAATCTGCCACTTCATTTCTGCAATCGTCCCAAATACGGCTTCAAACTCAAACCCGGTGTATTCCGGTTCGGCAGTGCGGCGCGGGATGCCGGCCAGACCCGCCCGGTGCATCGCATTCGACATTAGCGTCATTCCCAAAAACCATGTATAGGGTTGAATCAAGGCGAGTGTTTTAAACTTCAGCTTTCGGCCTGTCAGCTGGGGTATCAGCCAGTAACTGATCGCCATAAAGGTGAGCGCCACCGCCGTACCGACCGTCAGATGAAAATGACCGGGCACCCAGAGCGTGTTGTGAATAAGCAGGTTGATATTCATGGAGGCATTGATCATCCCGCTGAAGCCACCGGCGGCAAACATGATGCCTGCCAGTGCGCATCCCGCGAAGGCCGGACTGTCCCACGGCAGTTTACCGATCCATGCCAGGTAGCCCTTCCCCCCGCGCTGTCGTGCGCCGTGCTCCATGCTCGCAACCACGGTAAACAGGGTTATAAGGCTCGGAAGGAGCAGAAGCAGCGTGGTAGCCATGGCATAAAACTTAAATCCCACTGAAATACCGGGATCCGCATACTGGTGGTGATATCCCACCGGCGTCGACAGGATCAGGAAGATGACAAACACAACCCGCGTCATGGAGTCACTAAACAGGCGTCCCCCCGACAGTTTTGGCAGTATGGCATACCAGACGTAGTAGGCCGGAAGCAGCCAAAAATAAACCACAGCGTGACCAAAATACCAGAACAATGTACGGGGCAGCAGGGGATCAATCTCGGTAACCCAGCCCAACGACCATGGAATTAAAAGGACCAACACTTCCAGCGCCACCCCGATGGTGCATACATACCACATCAGCATGGTAAACAGTGCCATAAAGGTGAGAATGGGAATTCGTTCTGAAGGGTGGCCTTTTCTCCATTTTAGATACGACCGGAACCAGTCGGCTCCCGCCATCCAGGATCCAACAATCACGAAAACCAGGCCGAAATAAAAGAGCGGATGTGCCTGCAACGGCGGGTAAAAGGTATAAAGCACGGCTGCACGGATTGAGCTGCCGGGTACGAGTCCCCCCAAAATTGCAACTGTGGCCATCACCAGCCCAACGACCATCAGCCAGAACCAGGACCAGGTAAACGCCATATTCTCAGGCTCTCGCTCCAGGCTTCGCGTGACACCCCAGACAAAAAGACCGGCAATAAAAAAGGTGGTAAAGATGATGGCCAGAAGCACACCATGGCCGGTCAACAGCGTATAATATTCACCAGAATTAAAAAAGCCCCTGAACATATTGGTACGGTGAAGGGCCTGTACAAAACCGAAAAAGCCCCCGATCGCCAGTGCAATAAATGCTACAATGAAATTTGCCTTCGCAACCTTTGCTGCCTTGGGATACTGTTGTAAGAATGTCATTGTACAAGATAATTTTCGTCAAACTCAGATTGAGGAACTACGTTGATCTTACCTTCCATTACATGGTGAGCCGGCCCGCAGTACTCGTTGCAGACGATACCATAGGACGCGGGTTCAGGGAAAATAGTAGTAAACCTTGCCACCTGGCCGGGAATGGTCATCGTATTTAAATTTGTCCCTGCCACCTCGAATCCATGAAGTACATCCGGGCTGGTAATATAGAAGGTAACTTTGGCGTTGGCCGGAACTGTGATCGGCTCGCTGGTCCCCGGTATAAAGGCAAACTGTATGGTTTGCACATATACTTCATACTCCGTAACCCCGTTCTTGGTCACTTCCCTGACACCGGGGTTGTCAAACGGTGTGCCTCCGAGATCCTGGGGATCCAGCGTCTCACTGGCACCGATAACTTTCAGGTCCATGACTACAAATCCATAGACCACCGTTGCTATGAAAAAAGCGATCACCACAAACGACAGTTTAATCCAAAACCGTTCAAACTTGTGTATATGCATAGATATTGATGATTTGTTAATTCATGATGGACGGGCTGTTCCCTGCGAATTCCACAAAATACATGAAGATCCACATAAGCACGATGATGACAAAATACAGGAGGACCAGCGTAAGGGTTCCGGTAGGCTGAAACTCCTCGAGGGAGATCTCCCGTTCAATTTCTGGATTCCCAATCTCTCCCGCATCAGTGCCTTGCTGTTTTTCCGGTTCGCCCGGAGTAGTTTTATCTTTACTCATAAGGCTTTCTTTTTTTAACACTTCAATTACAAAACATGCCAGAAGGGCGTTTATCCCATTAATTGTTAAGTCTTTACGCAATTAAGTACACAACAAATAAAAGAGCAAATAGTCTGACTTAATTAGATCGATTTTTTATAGCAAATTTGAAATCACGGGAATGTTATCCACATATCCAGCGCTGGCGCATTGAAAGACGCCTGTAGTCTTTAACAAAATCCGGTTTTCGGATGCATAAATGAGTCACCACTGCAGTAAACGACCGTCTGCAAGAGCGCTCTGGCAATAACCCTCACAATAATGTATGCAAAAATCATGTCCCCTGATGGCAGGCAGTATCTAACATCATATGTATTACCGAACTTTTTAGTTGACAGGGTGTAAAGCGCTGCGAGATTTGCCCTTCAACTGCGTTAAAGGGAACATCACCGGCTCAACGTACATAGCTGCGTCTTCGCTGCCATTCCCCCTTTGCCTTGCTGAAGAACAAATTTCGTGGTGAAATCCAGGTTAGTGCCTACGGTGTTGCAGACTCTCAACAGTTCCAAAAAAATAAAAAGGCCGAATTCACATTACCTGTCAACCCGGCCTCTCCTTTTGTATTTTGATGCACTTACTGCAGGCCAAACACCACAATTGAACGGGGAGGAAGTGTCATACTAACTGTGCCGTTGCTTATTGTCGCATCGTCAAACATCACCGGCGATACATTGTCGGGGTCCTCAAACGTGTTGACCGCATTGATTTGGTCTGCCGTTAGCAGGCGTCCGGGAATAATTCGATCAATATCTGTTCCCCGCAGATCAAATGTTATCTCCTGGGATTCGCTGGCATGCGTGTTGCTGGCCGTGATATGAATTACCCCTTCTTTATTGCGGGAGACCGTGGTGCTGATCGCAGGTATGCTCTCCCCGTCGTAGCGGTAATCGGCAGAGGTTACCTTGACCGGTAACAGCGTGGCGTCATGATGCACTTTGTACATGTGAAATACGTGATAGGTCGGTGTTTTTATCATTCGGGGACCGTCCGTCAGAATCATCGCCTGCAGTACATTGACGGTTTGTGCAATATTGGCGATGCGCACCCGGTCGGAGTGAGCATTGAGAATATCCAGGCTGAGCGAGGCGATCAGCGCGTCGCGCATGGAATTCTGCTGATAGAGAAACCCGGACCTGGAACCGGGAAGCGGATCCGTCCACACGCCCCATTCGTCAACCGCCAAGGCCACTCTTTTTTCGGGGTCATATTTATCCATCCGGGTAGCGTGCCCTTCAATATATCGATCCAGCTCCAGGGAGGCTTTCAGCCCTTCAAAGTACAGCTCTTCCCCAAACCCGGTGGAAGGGCCCTTGTTTTCCCAGCTGGGTCCGGGAACGGTATAATAGTGCAGGGAAATCGCATCCATCATATCATTGGCTTCGCGCATCACCGTCTCCGTCCAGTCATATTCAGCATTCGACCAGCCGCTGGCAATTTTATACAGCTCATTTCCACTGTAGTCCTTGGCGTAGGTCTGATACCGGCGATACAAGTCTGCGTAATAGTCGGCCGTCATGTTGCCTCCGCATCCCCAGCTTTCATTCCCGATCCCGAAAAATTTGATCTTCCACGGCTCCTCGCGGCCATTCTGCCGGCGAAGGTTCGCCAGATCGCTCTCCCCGGCGTAGGTCATGTATTCAACCCAGTCCTGCATCTGTGCCGGCGTGCCGCTGCCTACATTCGCCGATATGTAGGGCTCGGCTCCCAGCAGTTCGGTCAGTCGAAGAAACTCGTGGGTTCCGAAACTGTTATCTTCGGTAACCATGCCCCAGTGAGTGTTCACGGTTTTGGGCCGTTCCGAACGGGGACCGATGCCATCTCTCCAGTCATATTCATCTGCAAAACAGCCGCCCGGCCAGCGGATATTGGGGATTTCCAGCTCCTGTAGTGCTTTCAACACATCGGTACGATACCCCTCAGTATTCGGGATATCTGAATCCTCCCCAACCCAAATACCTTCATATATTCCACGGCCGAGGTGTTCTGAAAACTGGCCGTAGATATGCCGGCTAATGGTGTATTCGCCCTGATCGGCGTTGACAATAACCCTGTTCTGCTGGGCCACCAGCGAACTAGTACACAGAAAAAGGAATACCAGCAAAGATCTTATGATTTTTCCTGCAAGCATAGTCTTTGGTTTATAAATTAAAAATTGAAGTCATTTGTTTACTTGATTGTACAAGCACGAATTAACAGGCATTGGACGTTTAAAACCGGTTTTAGCCCACTATCGATTTTTTTGCACTACCAACACGCTGCTTTTGCCAATGATTCTCAAAGATAACTTACTGAACATCGATTCACCATGAAAATTCAGGTTACTCATCTCGTTGCAAGCCTTATTCGAGGTTGGAATAAAACCGCCAGTTTGTTTTAAAATCTTTCGGAGGTTTTTCCCCGGTCAGTATGGCTTTGACCATCTCAATCGGCATGGCCCCGTTTCGGAGAATCCGGTTGTGAAACTCTTTGACCGGCATATCCCCGTCTCTGACCAGGCTGTTGTAGAGCGAGCGAATCTGAAGTCCACCCAGCAGGTAGGCTGCCTGGTACAGCGGCGGATACGTTGAGGCGAACGACCGCCGCACTTCCGCTTCGGCATTGGCCCGTTCGTGGCCCACTTTTTCCACCAGGAAATCAATCGCCTCCTGTGGACTCATCTCCCCGAGATGGAAGCTCAGTGAAAAAATGATGCGGGCACACCGGTGCATCCGCCAAAACAACATTCCTATGCGATCTTCCGGGGAATCGGGAAACCCCATGTCATACAGCTGCAGCTCCCAGTACAGGGCCCATCCCTCGATCCAAAATGGCGTATAGAATGCCTCTCGGTGCGTGTTGTAGCGATCCATCATGAAGCCCTGCAGATGGTGTCCGGCGATCAGCTCGTGATGTACAGTGGCTTTCGAAAAATGGGGATTATTTCCGCGCATGCTCATCAATTTATCTTCCTGGGCCATCGTATTGGTGGGATACGAAATCCGTATCACCCGCCCACCCAGGAAAAACGGGTTAATCAGCTGGCGTTCGGGACTCATCATCTCCATGTCCCATGTCTCCTTTGCCAGCTCGGGAATGGTCAGCAGTTCGCGCTGCTCCAGGAACTCAATAGACTCAACAGCCAGGTCATAGATCATCTCCGGCTGCCCTCCGGGCGGAACATACGTTTGCTTTACATGCTCCAGGGCGGCGTGCCAGTCGTCCCCGAAACCGAGCTCACGGGAAGCCTTGAGCATCTCTTCCATACACCAGGCATATTCCCTGTTCGCCAGCTCAACCAGCTCGGACGGTGTGTACGGAATCATCTCGTAATCCAGCAGCTGCTGCAACTTTTCAGCGCCCACGGGCGTGCCGATAATACCACTCCCGTCATCCCGGTGCGACTGATCCACCCTCCATTCTTCCAGGAAGGTAATGTAATTGGCCAGCGTGGTATCGACATTTTCGTACGATTTTTCGCCCCACCAGGTCACATCGGGATCGTACCCATCGTAAAATTGGTAGACATGCTCAATCGTCTCATGCAGGTTTTCCGCAATCTCAGCGGCACGGCGCGACTGTGCCGGAGCCAGGCGTCCCTTCTTCTGAACCGCATCCCGGTTGTCACGGATCGATTCAGCAAGCGCGTGCATCTGCCCGGCAAACCACTGCCCTTCCAGGTTCTCCCCGATACTCCGTTTTTGCTGGAGTTCTGCGATAATATCCGCAAATTTCAGTGCGTAATCGACCTCACCATATGTCAACTGGTCCTGCCGAACCTTCTCCAGATCTCTGCGGATATCGCGCCGCAGCAGGATAAAATCCACGGCCTCCTGCACGTTCAGTGCCTCGTAGTCAATACCTGCAAGCCGCGCCAGCCACTGCCTGTAAAACCGCTCCATCCGACCGTAATAGACCGGTGATTCCTCCAGCGCATAAGCCCGGTCCATGCTTTCGGTATCGGCTTCATACTGCCTTACCAGTTCCGCAACCTGGTTTGAACTGGCCGACTGCCCCATAACATTTGAAGCCAACATTGCCAGGAATATGAGAGTAACCGAAATTCGCATCTTTATCCCGCTCCTTTCAAGATTTGGTTTTAAATTTCAACCTGGATCAGCTGATTTCAGAACCATCAAATTCAACCATTGTAGCTGTCCCAAAATTCAGGTAATGTGGTTGTAAATAACCCAGTGATGGTTCTCATCAGAGATTGCCAATCTTGTTTTCGCACTTACGATGTTTTCAACACCACCCTTCCCTCAGTCATTCCGATGCGTAATGCCAGACCGGCTCTGCGCCCATCAGGTGTTCCACAAAATAGTTCCAGCGTTTGATTGTAAAATAGTTGTTCTCACCGCCCAGGCCGTGCGTTTTGTTTGGCATAATCAGCATATCAAAATTCTTGCCGGCTTCAATAAGTGCATTCGCCATCATGTAGGTCTCTGAAGGATGAACATTATCATCCATATCACCATGTACGAGTAACAACTTTCCCTCCAGGTTGCCTGCCAGGTTCAGGTTTGACTGCTCCTCGTAGTGGGGGCCGGCCGGGTAATCCATGTAGAGCTCCGGCCACCACGCTTTTGCCACGCGGTGGTCGTGATTTCCAGAGGAAGAAACCGCCACTTTATAAAATTCCGGGTATTTCAGGATCGCCCGTGCCGCATCATATCCCCCGGCCGAGTGTCCATAGATGCCCACGCGACTTGTATCCATATAAGGATATCGTTCCGCCAGTTCGCGAATTGTCTTTATATGGTCGGGTCCCCCAATATCTCCCAGGTTTTTCCACGAATAGTCCTGGAACCGCTTTGATCGGCCGGCGGTGCCAAGTCCATCCACATTAATGACAATAAAGCCCAGTTCGGCCAGTGGCTGATCACTGTTGCGGTAGCCTCCCGCAAAGCTTTTGGGCGTACGCACCGCCTGCGGACCCGAATAGGTTCCGTCAATCACGGGATATGACTTATCGGGATCAAAATTGGATGGACGGTAGATCACCCCGTAGATGTCGGTCTTCCCATCGCGCGCCTTGAGTTTAAACGGTTCGGGATACTGCCACCCGGCAGCCTGCAGATCTTTGATATCGGCTGTCTCAAGGTCCATCACCTTACTCCCGTCGGCGGTTCGGCGCAGCACGGATCGCGGTTTCATATCCACGCGCGAAAAATTGTCCACAAAATACTGGTGATCAGATGAGAACGTAATATCATGCGTCGCCCGCTCCGGGGTCAACAATTGCAGATCCGAACCGTCAAAATTGACCCTGTACAGGTGCTCCAGGTAGGGATCCCGGTCCGATTCCCTTCCGCCAGCCGTAAATAATATTTGCCGGTTGTCACGATCGATATGCTCAATATCATATACGACAAACTCACCGCTCGTCACCTGCTGTTTTACCTCTCCGCTGTTCAGGTCGTACAGGTAGATATGATTCCACCCATCCCGCTCCGACAGCCATATGACTTCTTCCGTCTCCGGCAATATCTCCAGGTGTATTTTATTGGGATCCACGTAGGTATCGCTCACCTCACGAAATACCGTATCGACTTTCCCGGTTTCGGGATTGGCCTCCAGCAGTGTGGCGGAACCGTACCCCCGTTCGTGTATCAGCATGTGCAGTTTGTTGCTGCCCTCCCCGTACCATCGCCACTGGCCGGCGATAATATCGTCATACGGGCCGACCTGCAGCCGTTTTTGTGCTCTTGTTTTGACATCAAAGACAAAGGGAACCTGTGTTGCCACGCTGTCTTCACCGGGTAGTGCGCGATAATAGGAATAGGACCGGGCACGGAATCCCTCCCCGGGGACATTTTGCAGCAGGTACATCTTTCTGGCCTTAGTCAGGTCCAGTTTGTGAGCGACCAATTTTTGGGAATCCTCTGACCATGACACGCTGAGTCTAAGCGGTTCCCGCTCTCCCTCGGTTGGCCCCTCCCGCTTTTTCCAGGCCCAGGGCAACGATGCCCCATACACCTGTTTCCCGGTGCCGTCGTCCGTCAATTGAAACGTGCGGCCCGACTTGTTGTTTTTAAGCCAAAGGTTGTACTCTTTTCGGGTGACCGTCCACCGGCCGTCCGGCGACTCAGAAAGCAGCCGCTCTGATACCCAGTCGGGATCGTCTGTCGCGGGAGCTTCCACCTCCCGGATATCAAGTGTCTGCAGATCGACTCTCCACGTTTGATTACCGGCTTCAAACGTCATCACCCGATCAGCATGCCGGTATTCCAGCTCCTCTAGCGGAAGGTCATACGGATCCAGTTTCTTATCCAGCAGCTCTGAAAGTCCGCGGGCAATGGCAACGTGATCAAACAGAGGCTTTTTTAACTCATTTTCGGCATCCACCAGAACATATTCCGTTCCGCGCCGGGTATCCAGTTCATACCAGAACACCGGGGTTCTGTCATCCCAGCGGGGATCGACCTCCGATCGGAATACCAGGGTATCCACATTTTCCCACAGGAACCGGTTGGCCCGCTCGTAATCGGCTTTCGTAACCGTTTGTCCCTGAACGGCCGTTGCAAGGACCATTCCCGCTAGGATGAAAGCGGTTACTGATTTGGCTGGCACTTTTATCATTTGGTCAGATTCGGTTTAGTCTCATCCTGTTTATACTCGATATGATCTGGCCCCATTCCTGTTCTCCCAGCTCGACTTAATCTCGGTCAATTTACAGAACCTGAAATCAAAAAAACCAGGGATATTTCCATCATCAGTATCTATCCGGGGAAGTAACCATTACCCCAGGCAGCATCTTTCTAACGTGCCATAGCCCTGCTGGCCAGTCTGTAAATGCGTTGTAAAACCGGGATACGGCATTTTTTACCAACCCCACTTACGCTGATTATTCGCGTACCGAAAACCTGTAGATTGTGGTCGTATGATAGGTATCCCCCGGTTTCAAAATAGTGGATGGAAAATCGGGTTCATTGGGAGAGTTGGGAAAATGCTGGGTTTCCAGGCAGAACGCCGCATGCCGCTGATAAGCAGTGCCATCGGATCCGGTCAGACTACCATCCAGGAAATTACCGGTATAAAACTGGACACCCGGTTCCGTTGTCAGAACCTGCATCTGTCGCTGCGTATCGGGATCAAACACCGTTGCTACGGTGCGGAGCGAATCCTGGGGTCCGTTGAGCACAAAGTTGTGATCATATCCCCCGCCTTCGACCTCATCAATACGGGAGCCGATGGCCTGGGGCTCAGTAAAGTCAAATGGCGTTTCCTCCACCGAGGCAATTTCACCAGTCGGTATCAGTCCCTCGTCTACGGGTGTATAATGATCGGCATGCAGGGTCAGCACGTGGTCGAGGATCGTTGTCGAGGGATCCCCTGAAAGGTTAAAATAGCTGTGATTCGTAAGGTTCACCGGCGTTGCCTTGTCGGTGGTTGCCTCATACTCAATTTTCAACCCGTTTTGGTCGGTCAGCGAATAGGTTACGGCGACCTCCAGGTTTCCGGGATATCCCTCTTCTCCATCTTCACTCAGATAGCTGAGATGCAGCGAACCATCTACGACCTCCGCCTCCCAGAGTCGCTTGTCAAATCCCTGCTCCCCGCCGTGCAGGTGGTTTTCGCCATCATTTCTGGCCAGCTCGTAGGTGGTTCCATCAAGCGAAAACGTTCCTCCCGCAATACGGTTACCATACCGACCGACAATGGCCCCGAAGTAGGGATGCCCGCCCAGGTATTTCTCCAGGGAGTCAAACCCCAGTACCACGTTGGCGCTGGCACCGTCCGCATCCGGAACCCGGATAGCGGTGACGATACCTCCGTAATTAATGATATCGGCCTCCATCCCGTGAGCGTTGGCGAGGGTGAACTGGTAGACCTCCCGTCCATCTTCCAGAGTTCCGAACAGTTCTTTGGTTATTGAAGGAGCAGCTTCACTCATATTATTTTCTGATTTTTTCTGGTTTGTACAGGATATAATGAGGAGGGCCGCAAAAAAAAGAGATAGAAACCGCGGCCAGTATAGAAACCGGTTCTTCTGATACATGGTAGAATAATTTTTCATGGTTGTTGATATTCCCATATCGCAATAATAATGTACAGGGCAAGTGGTTGAGCTGTTGATATCCCAAGTAAGTTGTTCAAAAGATTATAAATAAAATTTTTATTTGGAAGGATAAAGATCAATTTGTTTAAAGGGTGTTGCAAAACACCGGTTTTTCAGCACCCTCTGTCACTTACCCTGGCGTTTCTTCGTATTGGTGGAATCCTGTTAAACAGTAATCAAATTTTGAATCATGGCAAAAACAATTATCGGTGTTATGGGACCCGGCGACGCACCGCCGGAGGTTCTCGACGCCGCCACGCAACTGGGACAGCTGATTGCAGCTGAAGGCTGGGTACTGCTGACCGGTGGTCGCCGGGCTGGGGTAATGGATGCTGCATCCCGCGGGGCGAAGGAAGGCGGCGGGCTGACGGTTGGCGTGCTCCCCACTGGCGATCGTTCAGGCATGTCGCCCAGCATAGATATACCCATCGCTACCGGCATCGGCAGCGCGCGTAACAATGTAAATGTACTGACCTCGGATGTCGTTATCGCCTGCGGTGTGGGGATGGGCACCATCTCAGAAGTGCTACTGGCCGCCAAAGCCGGTAGAAACGTGATTCTGCTCAATCAATCAGAGGCCTCTGCCACTTTTCTTAAACGGTTCGATTCGCCCTGCTTCCACTTCGCCTCCACCCCCGGTGATGCTGTTTCCCGAGCACGAGAATTGCTGCGATAAATAGCCGGAGGCTGGTATTCCCTCTATCCTCGGAATATCTCCAACAAAAAGCTGTATCATGAGCCGTCCGTATCCTGCAACACTGGATGGGCGATTCAGATGCAAGGATCCAGGAATCTTTCCTTTGAAACCGTTCTGGCAGGCACCCTCGGTCCTATCGCTGAATAACAGTTTACAACCACCGGAATAATGGGTATTCCTGCTTACTCCTCCACTAAATCAACAAGCCAATTTGACATTTACCCTAATACTATTATATTAGTATTAACTCAGTAGTAAAAAAATCACCAGAAAAAAACAGCCCGTTATGAAAAAATCACTGACTCCGCTTGGAGAAACTGAAATGGAAGTACTGCACCATGTCTGGGAACTGGAGGAAGCCACCGTAAAGGAGGTACAGGAACGGATCCTGGAATCCCGCGAGGTGGCCTACACCACCATCATGACCGTCATGAAAAACCTGGCCGACAAAGGGTATCTTAAATATCACAAAGATGGGGTCAGGTACGTATACCGACCGGCCCAAAAACCGGAATCGGTGCAATCCAGCCTGGTCCGGGACCTGATCTCCAAGGTATTCAAGGGATCGCCGATGGAACTGGTGCAGACGCTGGTAAAAAGTGAAGAGCTCTCCGATGAAGAGCGGAAAGAGATCCGGAAAATGATTGATGACATGGAGGACTAGCCATGACAGAACTGACAAGCCTCGTTACTGAATGGGGACACCTCAGCCTCGACAGATTCTGGTTCCCACTGCTCATCTGGAGCCTGTTTGCACTGCTGGTTCACCTGTTATTGAAGTGGAAAGAGCCGCGAGAAGTACTCTACCAGTATCACCTGCGGGTGGCCCTTGTGTCGGGCATCCCGATCGGAATTCTGGCTTCTTTTCCCATAGGCTGGCTCAGTGGCCTTTTTACGAAATCCCCTGAGGCCGCGGGCCAGTTTTCCTTGCTGGTATTGCAAAATCCCATCGTTGTATCCAGCGCCACAGCGGGTCCCGCCAATTCAATCGCGTGGGGCGATCCCTATCTTTGGATTGGATTGGTGACATCCATAACAGCGTTCATCTGCCTGGTCATGCTGGCACGTACAGGATGGCATTATTCCCGGATCACCCGGTTTGCCCGAACCCTTGATACAACCAACCTGCGGGGACTGGCCCTGTTAAATGCAGAAGACCACAAGTTTGCCAACTCTATTTACAAAACAGTCTCCGTAGCTTATTCTAATGATACGGAGATTCCCTTCACCTTTGGCTGGCGCGCGCCGGTTATCATCATTCCAGGTTTCCTCAAAAGAGAGCCCGAAAAATGCCGGATGGCGATCCGCCACGAGCTGATGCACATCAAACGCGGTGACTTCCTGGTCAACGGTTTCATGACGGTGATGAGATCGCTGCTCTGGTTTCACCCGCTCATTCATGCCTACGATCGGGAGATCAAGGAAGCCCGGGAAATATCCTGCGATTCCGACGTACTCACCGATCAGACAATATCCCGGAAAAAGTACGCCCAGCTGCTGTTTGAGCTCGCTCCCCGTCAAGAGGCCTATGCCCGGCAACTGGTAAGCATGTCCGTAAACAAATCCACACTCCAAAAACGCATCAAGACCATGACAACCTTTAATAACACCTCCCGGCCGTTCAAGAAAAGTATAATCGTAAGCCTGGCGCTGCTGCTGGCAGTATCCGGAATTATTGCGTGTAGCGATCTCCAGGATAATGGTATCACAAACAGCGAATTACAACAAACCCAGGCCCAGATACAACATCTTGAAGGGGAAAAGCAGCCCCTGTATATCATCAGAGAAGATACTGATCTGGATGGTACTTACGATACAGAAGAATTTGCGACAACCGAGGAAAGTCAAAAAATAAGCAGGATTAAGGGAAAATATATTAAGGCGTTAAATGTATACAAGGGAGAACAGGCCATAGAAAAATATGGACAACAAGGCGCTAACGGAGTTGTAATCCTTAATTTATTGAACAAAGAAAAAGCTTTCTCAGATCTGAAATCTCCAGACGAAGTTCAGCAACCGCAGAAGGCGGAAAAGGAATTCTTTGTCGTTGTGGAGCAGATGCCCGAGCTCAAAGGCGGATTGACCAGTCTTCAGCAATGCGTGAATTATCCGGAAGAAGCGCGCAGGGCGGGTATCGAAGGCCGCGTAATCGTGCAGTTCATTGTAAATGAGCAAGGGAATGTTGAAAGCCCCCAAATAATACGAGGCATCGGCGGCGGAGCTGATGAAGAGGCTATACGCTGTGTTAAAACGGCCCAGTTTGAGCCGGGCAAGCAACGCGGCAATCCTGTGCGTGTACAGTATTCTTTGCCCATCACTTTTAAACTGCCCGCTTCCGAGACAGAAACAAATTCCCCAATAAATGTTGAACAAATGGAGGTAAACCATCAGCAGCTTGAGTTGGTTAACCTCACCCGTAAAAATGGCTCTATTACTGCCCAAGTAGTCGATAAGGAAACCCGAAATCCAGTGCCCGGTGCTAATGTGATTATTAAAAATACATCCATCGGTGCAAGTACGGACGATGAAGGGATATTTACTCTTGATCGACTACCAAATGAACAGGACCAAATTGTGATCTCACATATACGGTATGAGCCGTGGGTAATTAACTTATACTAATTTTTTTGATAGTTAGGTAATCTAGTAGAATAGCATTGACTGGGCATCACCTTACTAATCGAAACCGGGCAGGTGCTCTTGACGTGTTCTGGTTCCCGACCGTTATCTGGAGCATAGTGGCCGCTCTTGCCTGCTGGGGATTGCGGGCCGGGCCGGACACCACGCAGAAAAAAATTTTACCACCGTTGATCAAATGCCGAAACTCAAAAAGGGAATGCGGCCATTACAACTATGCATCACGTATCCCGATGAGGCTCGCACGTCTGGTATTCAAGGCCAGGTTGGTGTTCGGTTTGTCGTTAACAGGCAGGGATTGGCGGAACATCCCGAAATTATCCATGGAATTGCAGAGGGGCTGACAGGGAGTCTCTCCGGTGTGTTAAGCAACTTACATTTGAGCCCGTAATTCAAAATGGTGAGCCCGTGCGCGTTCAATATGCCATGCCAATCACATTTTCCCTGCATAATAAAGACAAGTCGAAACCTGTTTCCAATACAACGATCTCTCGAGCTGATACCACCAACTGGGGACCAACATTAACTGTTACAGGATATGGCGGCAATGAACCCGACCCCACCATCGCTGTGGGAGTTGCCGATTCAGTGGACCTAACACAACCAATAAATAACTGACTTGTTCGACCTTATAAATACCGGAAGCTGGGGACTGCAAACATTCTTGCAGGTCTTTGTGCTGTGGATGGTGCTCGCCGCGATAACCTGGGCTTCGCTGACCTTTTACAAGAACAGAACGTGGTTTACGACCCATTCCAACCTCCGTATAGCACTGCTGGTCGCAATCCCGGCAACCCTTCTCATTTTATCAGGAATGATGTTTTTGGGAGATAATATCTCAACGCCAACAAAAAAATCAGCGCAGATTCGCTACATCACCAGCCCGGTCATGCTGGTGGCAGATACCGCAGATACACCCTCATTTGAGTGCATAAACACCGAACAGCACCAGTACAGTGACAGCACCAGACCCAAAGTGATTGTACAATTTGATCTCCAGTATAGGAGCGGTCCTGAATCCTTTCGAATTCTGAAGGGAATCGAAGGAGCCATCGACGAGCAGGCCCTGCGCTGCTTCCGGCAGATTCGCTTAACACAGATTGGAGCTGATCAGCAATCAAGGCGGGTGAATTATGCCATTCCTGTGGAATATGAACAATTGACACAGGAACGGGCCCATTTTGACAACAGAGAGAACGGCCCGGCATTTATAGAAACCGATAAGCTGCCCGGCAAAAACCTGGCACTCCAGGTAAATGCACATGAAAAACCCGGCGTAATTTCCGGAAAATTGCTACATGGAGACCCCAAAAAGCCGCTGCCCAATGCAGATATCGTGCTCAAAGGCACGCAAACGTGGACTGTGACCGACGAGGAGGGGGAATTCTTCCTGGATAATCTGCCGTCCGGCCTGCAGCAGTTCGATGTCAATTATCTCGGCCACACCATCGGGCACATGCAGATACGAGTAAACTAGCGCCATGTCGACCATAATAATTCAGGTTTGCCGGAACGCAGATGGCACGGATACTGCGGATAGACCGCAGGGTAGGTGTTCCAACAGTCCCTTCAAATGATCTGTCCCTGCAAGTATCAGCCTGATTGGTGGTAGCCGCGTTCTGCCAGTTACATCCGAAATCCGGGATTTGACACGACACCATTGTTTTTACCGGCTGACAACTGTACTAATTCTTCCCCAACCTGTCTCGCAGCTTGCAAATTCATCATTTATTGTAAAAAGTGGGACTATAAAGGTTCTTCTTTTTTTATTTTATTTAGATGAACCCATATTAAGATCTACTTGTATCTTATAATATTACAACGGCTTAGTGTGAATATACTTGCATATGGTGTGCATCTGCTAACGGCTGTCGGAGCGGCACTGGGATTATGGGCAATCATTTTAATTTATGATGGCTACTTTCAATGGGCGTTATGGATATTGGCCCTTTCGGTGCTCATTGATGCGGTCGACGGAACGTTGGCCCGTGCAACCAACATAAAAACCGAGGCACCAAAAATCGATGGAGCGTTGATGGATAATATCATCGATTTTATTATCTGGACTATAGCTCCTCTTCTCTGGGCATATGCCGCTTTACAGATTCCACCCTGGATTTTGCTGGCCTGCGCCCTGAGCAGCATCCTCGGGTTTTCGAACACCCGGGCCAAAACGTCCGACAACTTTTTTCTTGGCTTTCCCTCCTACTGGAATATCGTCGTTTTTTATCTTTTCCTGCTTGATCTTCCCACCGCTTTTTCTTCCGGTATTTTGCTGCTTTTCGCCGCTGGTACGTTTATGCCCGTAAAATTCATCTATCCAACCAAAACAGCCCGCTTTAAAAAGTGGAACATTATGCTGGGAGGATTGTTTTTCATACAGATGCTGTTGCTGCTCTACTTTTTTGATGATTCCTCCCCATTTTTGATCTACAGCTCTTTTTTGTACCCTGTTTATTATTTTGGTTTATCTTTTTACCTGAACCTCGAAAAGAATTGAAACAAAGACCGAAACCATACGTAAGGAAAGCTACAACGGCTTACAAAACAACTAACGATTATCTTTATCTTCTTATGGGAGCACGACTATCCAAATCCAGAACAGACAAAATGATTGCCGGCGTATGTGGTGGAATAGCTGACTATCTCGGCTGGGACCCTACAATTGTACGTATTATATTCGTAGTGCTAACCGTGATGGGATGGGGCAGTCCTGTTTTACTCTATTTCATTCTTGCTCTAGTCATGCCCGACTGACCGCCGGATCCTCCCCGCTGTTCCGCAAGAAGCAGGCTCTTCAGTTGAAATTCAACCGGTATTTGCGGATAATGGCTTTTTCAGAGCCCAGCTAAGCAATACCACTATGAAAATCGGAATTATTGGAACTGCAGAGCGCGCTGTCGCGTGGGAAAAAAACATGGGACAGCATCCTTCTGTCAGTGAAGTGATTATCACGCGCTCGCTTGACGATCTTGGTACCGCCGACGCCTGCGTGATTATTGACGAATCCGATACCAACCTCGATACCCTGATGGAGGCGGTAAAAGCGGGTTATCACTGCTTCCTCGTTTCCAGGCTTCCCCGGAAGCTCCCAAATATTGAAAAAATATACCATGCATCCGAAGAGTCGAATGTCGCGGTTCAGTTCAGCCACTGGCCTTCTCTCGCGCCCGCTTCGCAATGGATGATCCAAAAAATTCAGAAGCCCCACTTTATCCAGATCATACGTGAAATCGGGCACACCGACTTCCTGGAACGCGACAATATTCCCTCCTACTACTGGATCGACGAACTTGCTTTTTGCATTAAATGGATGAAAGGGGCGATCCACCAGGTAGACGTCAACCAAACGAAGCAGGCGGGCCGCCTAGGTGGTGCCACCCATATTTTCCTGCGTTTCGAGAGCGGAAGTACGGCCAACATTTTTGTAAATACAGCCTCGCACAGAAATAACCATATCCGCATGGCCTCAGACGCCTCATACATTTTGGATTGCGACATCCTTGAACAAAAGGGACGTATCGGGAAGGTAAGCGACGGCGATCGTCTCTTTTTCCAGAAAAAACTATTTGACGCCTCCCGTTCTGCCGAACTGGCCTCGTCGCAATTCCTCAAAGCGATACAACTCAATAGACCTACTCCTTTTGGTGCTTATGACCTCTACCGTACACTGAAGGTTGTGGATAAAATTGGCAAGAAGCTGACTCTATAGTAGGTGGTACAGAATGTTATTCCGTTGACCTCATCCGGGCAAAAAACTTCTTCAGTTGGTCACGCGGTCCAAGCTGATCTATAAAGTTGAACTGCCCGGCTCCCAGCCGCTCTCCCCCGTCAATAGTGACGCATTCCCCTGTTATGTACACCGCCATATCCGACATCAGGAACGCAGCCAGATTAGCAAGTTCTTCATGCTCGCCGAATCTGCCAGCGGGAATTTTGGAGAGAAACGTTTCCACGGCATCTTCATCAGGCAGCAGTCTTGACCATGCTCCTTCGGTGGGAAACGGTCCCGGTGCGATGGCATTGAGCCTGATCCCGTAGGTGGCCCATTCATACGCCAGCGACCGCGTCATAGTGAGAACGCCCGCCTTGCCACACGCCGAGGGCAGCACAAAGGCCGATCCCGTCGATTCCGCATACGTCGTTACAATATTGAGGATATTGCCTTTCCTCTCGTTATCGATCAGGTAATTTCCAAACAGATGCGTGCAGTTAAACGAACCATGCAATACAATATCGACCACAGCTTTAAATCCGCCGGGCGTCAGATCCTCAGAAGCCGCTAGGAAGTTCCCGGCGGCATTATTTACGAGACCCGTCATCTCTCCAAAGTCATCAATAATACTGTGGATCATCTCTTTCACGCGGTCATAATCCCGGACATCCGCCACGTAATATTTCACCTCACCCTCCCCACTCTTTTCGATCTCTTTTACCGCATTTTGCAGCTTCTCTTCCGTGCGACCACAGATCGCAATATTGGCACCCAGGGAAGCAAACTTTTGGGCCATGCTTAATCCAAGACCGCTTCCCCCGCCGGTGATGAGGATGGTTTGATTTTCGAGTGTATCAGGAGTGAACATGGATTTTATAATTAGCCGATTATGCAACTACCAAATTCCAAAACTCAATCCTGAGTCATTTCGACCGTCAGGGAGAACTCTTCATGGATTCGAGTTCGATAGACATTGGAATTTAAAGTTTTATATTTAGATAATTCTTACCTCAGGTTTTCGAAGATTCCGGCCGCCCCCATACCGCCCCCAACGCACATGGTTACCATTCCGTAGCGGGAACCGCGCCGTTTCATTTCATAAAGGATCTGTGTACTAAGTTTCGCGCCGGTGCAACCGAGGGGATGTCCCATGGCTATGGCTCCACCGTTTACATTTACAATTTCAGGATCAAGGTCCAGCTCTCGAATGACGGCCAGCGACTGGGATGCAAAGGCTTCGTTCAGCTCTATAATGTCGATATCGTTTTTATTGAGACCGGTTTGCTTTAACACTTTGGGCACCGCCTCTACCGGGCCAATACCCATGATCTCCGGCGGCACCCCAGCCACAGAAAACCCGACAAACCGTGCCAGGGGTTCCAGTTCCAGCTCTTCGGCTTTCTCCCGGCTCATCACGATGACGGCAGAAGCAGCGTCGTTCATCTGCGAGGAGTTCCCGGCGGTTACGGTTCCCCCCTGTTTAAACACCGGCCTCAGGTTAGCCAGCGCTTCTTCGGAGGTATCTTTGCGCGGACCCTCATCCACCTCAAACAGGAAGCTGTTTTCTTCCATCTCACCATCAGCCGTGACCATCTTTTCGGTGACCTCAATCGGTACAATCTGCCCTTCAAAACGGTTTTCTTCCCATGCCTCAATCGCCCGCTTGTGGCTTCGGTAGGCAAAGGCGTCTTGGTCTTCCCGGCTGATCTCGTACTTCTCGGCCACATTTTCCGCCGTCAGTCCCATACTTATATAGACTTCCGGATAGTTATCCACCAGCTCGGGATTGGGTCGCAGCGTATGGCCGCCCATCGGCACCATCGACATGGTTTCGACGCCACCCGCAATGATCGCATCGGCGTTGCCGGCCATGATACGCTCGGCGGCCTGGGCAATGGTCTGCAGCCCGGAGGAACAGAACCGGTTCACAGTGGCGGCGGGCACAGAGGGCGGCAGTCCACCCAGCAATGCACACTGGCGAGCCACATTCATCCCCTGCGATGCTTCCGGGAAGGCACAGCCCATGATCACGTCATCCACCATCTCTGGCTTGAGTGAGGGCGCCCGCTGAAGCAGTGACTTGATCACTTCTCCCCCCAATGTGTCGGGATAGGTAAAGCGGAGTGATCCTTTGTTGGCTTTTCCGGTTGGCGTTCTGGCGGCAGCAACGATTACAGGCTCGTTTTTTTTAGTCATGGGGCGTGTGTCTTGGGTCGTGAGTTTTAGAGGCTTTATTCTAGTTTTTGGCTTAGCGAATAAATCATTTTTTGTAGTGTAGTTACTTCATCTAAGAGGTCCTTATTTTCTGATTCATCAATGAAATTTAGATTCTCAGCAATGATCAATTGGGTTTCCAATTCATAAGAGGATCCGTAAGCAATACTTAAAAAATGCTTGAACTGACTATTGGAACCTCTGCCCGCTCCTTCTGCAATATTTGAGCCGATTGAAACAGCACATCTTCTCAACTGGGAAACTAATCCATACTTTTCTTCATCCGGGAACTCAACAGTTACTTCGTATATCTGGGAAGCTAGTTCTACAGCCCGTTTCCAAATATCCAAATTTTTAAATCGATTCATAGCCTATGTGATCTTAAGTTAGGTTTAACACCTAATAAATCCCTTTCGAGCAGAATCCTTACAAAATTTTTTTACTCACGACTCAAGCCCCACAACTCATGACTAATTCCTAAGCGGTTTCCCTTTCTTCAGCATGTGATCGATGCGGGCGTGGGTGCGTTCGTCTTCGAGGAGCTCCATAAACACCTCGCGCTCCAGCTTCAGGATGTAGGACTCCGGTACCTCCTGCGGTTCGCTGAGATCGCCGCCGCTCATCACCCAGGCCAGTTTTTCGGCTACTACTTTGTCATAATCAGTAATCCAGCCGGATTCGTGCATAATGTAAAGCATGAGCTTGAGGCCGCTGAGCCCCTCACGGCCCTGCACTTTAATTTTGGGACGGAATGGCGGACGATAGCCCTGATCCGCCAGCGTTTTCGCCTCCTCTTTGGCCGCCGTCAGCAGCAGATCGCGGTTCATGACAATCCCATCCGACTCCTTCAGGTAACCATAATCACGGGCCTTGGCAGCACTGCTAGAAACTTTGGCCATTCCCATCGTCTTGAAAACCTCTTTGATGTAGGGCAGCGGATCCGAGCGATCCTCCTCCGTCACCCGCTGCATGGCGCGCCGAAGCATCTCTTTGGTGCCTCCGCCGGCGGGTATCAGTCCCACACCGACCTCCACCAGGCCGGCATACAGCTCGTGGTGTGCCACCACGCTGTCGGCATGCAGTACGAACTCCACACCGCCGCCCAGCGTGCGTCCAAACGGGGCTACGACCACCGGGAACGGCTGGTATCGCAGGCCGACCACCACATCCTGGAAATTCCTGGCTGCCCGGCGGACGCGCTCCTTGTCGCCCTGCTGCCAGGCCTGTATCGCCTCCATCAGGTTGGCACCGTAAGTAAAGTTGTCCTCGTCGTGGCTGATCACCAGTGCGTCGAAGTCCTGTTTCACTTTCTCACAAGATCCAGCCAGCGTCTCAATCAGCTCAAAACCGAGGGTCTGCCGGCGGGTGCGGAACTCGAACAGCGCCACGCCGTCGCCCATATCGTACAGTCCGGCACTTTTGTTACCCAGTACTTCTTTGTTCTCGGATTTCAGATGGGCCACCTTCAGCGCTCCTTCGGCAGGCGGACTCAGCGGCTCGATCGCCCCCGTCGCCAAGTTGTATACCGTGCCCTCATCCTTGTCATAAAACTGCTCACGGCCGGACTCCAGCATCCGTAACACGGGAACCGGAACTTTGCGATTCTCTTCCTGCATACGGGCCACCGACTCCGCCACGCCTATGGCATCCCATCGCTCAAATGGACCCAGTTCCCAGTTGAATCCCCATTTCATCGCGTTGTCTATGGCCTCCAGGGAATCGGTTATTTCGGGAATGCGGCTGGCGGCATACAACAGCAGATCGCAGTGAATCTCCCACAGGAAATTTCCGGCCTTGTCATCCTGGTTGACCAGGTATTTCAGTCGCTCACCGGATGTTTTAAATTTCTCTTTGGCTTTGTTCGTACTCTCAAACTCCGGGTCGATCTGCGATTCGTACTCATGCGTTTCCGGATCAATCACCTTGTATTCCTTCCCGGAATCGGTCTGCACTTTTTTATAGAAACCTTTTCCGGCCTTGTTGCCGTGTTTGCCCTGTTCCACCATTTTTTGAAATGATTCGGGCAGCTTGAATACCTCGCGCCGCTCATCTTCCGGGATGGCGGGATAGAGATTCTCGGCTACGTGGTGGATGATATCGAGCCCGGACATATCGGCGGTGCGGAAGGTGGCGGCTTTGGAGTAGCCGGTGATGGTGCCGGTCAGGAAGTCGATCTCCTCCGCCCGGAACGTACCGTCAAAAAACCAGGGCATGATGCTGGCCATCGAAAAGATGCCGATCCGGTTGGCGATAAAGTTCGGGGTGTCCTTGCAGCGGACCACCCCCTTGCCCAGCGTCTTCTCCCCGAAACGGCTCATAAAATCGAGTACAGCATCTGACGTAGTCTCGGTAGGGATAATCTCAAGAAGCTTCATATAGCGGGGCGGATTGAAAAAGTGTGTGCCCAGGAAGTGCTGCTGAAATTCCTCCGAGCAGCCTTCACTTATTTTGCTAATCGGCAGCCCGGAGGTGTTGGAACTTACGATGGTACTGCCCGACCGCACCTCATCCAGCCGCCCCATCATCTTCTTCTTGATATCCATTTTCTCAACGATCGCCTCACAAATCCAGTCGCAGTCGACCAGCTTGTCGAAATCATCTTCAAAATTACCTGGCTGAATCTGCTTGCTGTATTCCGGCAACGCCAGTGGTGCGGGGTTCATCTCCCCCAGCTTTTTGATGCTCTCTTTGGCAATTTTGTTGGGATCACCATCCTCGTTTTTAAGATCCAGCAGCAGCACTTCCAAGCCGGCATTTACACAATGCGCGGCTATCTGGCTGCCCATGGTTCCTGACCCGAGTACGGCTACTTTCTGAATAGTGTACTTTTTCGTGCTCATTATTTCTGCTTTTACTTTTCTTTTTTCAATCCATCGATCCAGTGATAAATGTTCGATGGGTGTTCAATTTGATTATCCTCAGAATGTCTCGAAAAAACTGACCTGTTTTAACATTCCACGCAACGTTAGATGCAGCTCCTTTCCTCTTACCTAATCATCCTCCTCATACATGGAATCGATCTGCCCGGCATACCGTTCGTCGATGACCGAGCGCTTTACTTTGTGCGTAGGCGTCAGCTCACCGGCATCCACCGTGAACGGTTCATCCAGCAGTACAAACTTTTTAATTTTCTCCCATTCGGAGAGTCCACGGTTCACTTTATCGACCTCGCGCTGGATTATCTCCCGAACCTGTGAATCTGTGCTGAGATCGTCCGGGATCTCTTTTCCCCTGCTTTTCAAGCGTTTCTTGATATTATCGTAGCTTGGGACGATCAGCGCAGAACAAAATTTTCGCTGAAATCCCACCACCACCGCCTGTTCGATAAAGCCGCTGTTGATGAGGCCGGTTTCAATTGGCTGCGGAGCCACATACTTACCCGTAGAGAGCTTGAATACCGACTTTTTCCGGTCCGTAATAAACAGGTAACCGTCCTCCATTTTGCCTACGTCACCGGTTTTCAGCCACCCGTCTTCGGTCAGCGTTTCCCGGGTCTGTTCTTCACTTTGGAAATATCCCTGCATAATATTGGGACCTCTGGCCCAAATTTCTCCGTCATCGGCAATTTGGACTTCCACATTACTCAGCGGGCGACCTGAAGAGCCCACACGCATGTGCTTGGGATCCGTAGTGGAGATCACCGGTGAGGATTCGGTGAGCCCGTAGCCCTGACCGCAGTACAGCCCGATGGCATTCATAAATCGAAATATACTGGGGGAAAGAGCAGCCCCCCCGCTGATCATCCCGATCAGGCGTCCTCCGAAAAGATCCCGAATTTTAGAATACACCAGCTTGTCGGCCAGCTTGTGCAACCACTTGTTGAGCCCGCGAGGCGGATGTTCAGGATCATACTTTTCGGCTCGTTTTATTCCCCAGTAGTAAATCTGTTTTTTAACTCCCCTGAATTCCTGTCCCTTGACCTTGATCCCGGTTTGGATTTTTTCGAGCAGCCGCGGTATGGTGGCAAAGAAGTACGGCTTTACATATTCGAAATCATCCCGGATCTCACTAATATCTTCCACATAGTGAACAGGGTACCCCATATGCAGGTACATATACGATATAAGCCGTTCAAATACATGGGAAAGCGGCAGGTAGGAGAGCATCCGCTGCCCGATATCCGGGTTAATTTCAAATGGAACGCGCTCCATGCAGGCCTGCAGGTTGGAGGCGATGTTGTTGTGGGTCAACATCACGCCCTTGGGGCGTCCCGTCGTCCCCGAGGTGTAAATCAGGGTAGCCAGGTCTTCGGGATCGACCTGGGCCTGAAGCTCTTCCAGCAGTCCGGGGTTTTTTTCCGCGGCTTCTTTTCCCTGCTGCAGAACGGAATCAAACGACTTCAATTTCTGGTGTCTGGATCCGAGAATGGAGATCACCGCTTCAACCGTACCGATATTTTTAATGATCGGCTTGGTCTCGGCAAAAAGTTCATCGTTGGAGACGATGTGGACCTTTGTAGCCGAGTTTTCAAGAATAAATTTAATCTGTTCGCCCGCCTGTGTTGTGTAGATGGGAACATTCACAGCCCCGAGGGAAAGAATTGCCTGGTCACAAATGAGCCATTCGGCGCTATTTTCAGAGTGGATACTCACGCGATCACCCTTCTCAACACCCAGTTCGTGCAGGCCGTATGCAAAATGCCGGACCTTCTGCGTAAACTCTTCAGGACTGGTATTGATCCACTCTCCCTGCCGCTTGGTTGAAATTAAGACATCGGTCTTGTTTCGATTCAGCCCTTCCTTGATGAGCTGCAAAATGGTGGTCGGATCATAACCCATAGATGTAGTTTTTACTTAACCTTTACCCCTATTCATAAGTTACAAGAAAGTTTAACTTTTAAAAGCTTAATATGAATTCCCATATTAGCGTGTATCTTCAAAGAAGTGTTCAAAACGATGTTCTAACAACATAAAATTTCATAACCTAACCCCTGTTATCCAGATCTCTTATGTTTATCGATGATGGTATAAAAAAACGCGTTGATCAATTCCTGAACCTCTCCGAACCCAACATGGGAGATGCCCTGGGTATTGAATTTACCTCCTTCAAACCGGATGAAGTCAAGGCAACCATGCCGGTGGATGAAAATACGGTGCAGCCGTTTGGCATTTTGCACGGCGGGGCGTCGGTGGCGCTGGCAGAGACGCTGGCCTCCATTGGGGCCTGGCTGAACGTGAAGGATGATTCCAAAACTGCCGTAGGCATCGAGATCAATGCCAATCACCTGCGCAGCGTTAAAAAAGGCAGTCGCGTCATGGGGACGGCCACGCCGGTTCACATCGGCCGGAGCGTGCAGGTGTGGGAAACAGCTATTGAAACGGAAGAGGGCAAGCTGGTTTGCATATCACGCTGCACGCTGGCGATTGTGGACAGAGGTGAGAGGTGAGACGGGAGATGATTGTGAGTGGTTGCCCTGTCACATATTCGGTAGTTATCAGGAAGCTTCGGCAAGCTGCTGCATCAGTTTTCGTTTGACGACCGGGAAAATAGTTTCGTTGAAAGGGAAATCCAGTTTAGTTTGAAAGCTGTAGGTCGCCGGGTTGGGCAGCTTTTGATTCTCCCTGATCAGCTCCAGCTTGATCGAATTGGGAGAAAGAAGTACCTGTCCCTGGTGAAGCGCTTTCAAAAACGCGGTTTTCAGGGCGCGGTATTCGTCCTGGGCACTCTCAAATATTGATACCTCATACTCAAAAAGCAACAACTTGGCTTCTTCGTTGTCGGGCACAAAAAAGTACCCCTCGTCCAGGTAGTTTGGCAGGATTCCAACCTCCTCTATCCTGATCTCTTCATCCACATACTCGTAAAGTGCTTTCCCTTCTTCAATTTTAGCCTCTATATGGGGAATAGCCCATTCAATGAGATCCTCAACCCTGGACAGGTCCGATCCATCCACAAACACCACCTCATGCTCAATAATTTTGTTCACCAGGTCGATATTTTTGATCCGTTTGGGAAAGTCATTGCGCAGATCCTCCAACCTTTTTTTAATATCGAGCAGCGTGGTACGCAGCTCTATAAGATCACTCAAATGGGGATAGATCCGGTTGTGCTGGAAATCTTCTGAAATGGTTTTCAGGGCTGCCAACACTTTATATTGCCGCATTTCAAAATCAGATTGTACCTGCGTAAAAAGATCCAGATTGAGTGTATTCCTGCTCATAGAAACCTCCTGCGGATGATTATGAAGAGCTCAGATTTGCTGTAACCTATCTATACTTTATCCAATAACGACCAAATGAGCAAATTATTTATAATTCATAATACCTAAATAAATTATCATCAATCAGCTGTTCAAAGTAAATTATAGACTTCATCAACACTTTTTTCATAAAAAAGTTATACACAAAAAGATATTGTAAACTTTCTGCTGTAGCATCTTCTTTTCCTGATGAATGGTTGGAAACAACCTCCTGTTTGTCAATACAAATGCTAACAACAAGTGGGTATTATGGAAACAGGATCCAAACTCTTTTTCCTTCTCCTCCTGCCGTTCCTGGGAACGGTTGCCATTTCCCTCACTGGTGTTGTGGCGTCAACTGCCTACTCAGATCAAGCCGGCCGGCCAGATTTACATTCCGGATATGAACTTGTACCGGATGGGGCCGCCATTGATACGGTAACGTGGAACCGACCCCGGTTCAGGGAACGGCAGGAAGAACGAAATAACCTTGTTCGCCAGGTTAAACAACAGGGCATTGACAACGAGCGGGTAATCGATGCAATGCGCCATGTACCCCGCCACCTTTTTGTGCCGGAGTCCCGCAGAGAGCAGGCTTACCAGAACCGTCCCCTGCCGATCGGTAACAATCAAACCATCTCCCAGCCCTACATTGTAGCTTTCATGACCCAGCTTTTGGATATTCAGCCGGGAGACCAAGTGTTGGAGATCGGTACCGGCAGCGGGTACCAGGCTGCCGTTTTATCCGAGTTGACACCCAACGTATTTACCATCGAAATTATCGAAGAACTGGGCAAACGCGCACGGGAACGGTTTGACAATCTGGGCTACAGTACTATTCAGACCAAAATCGGGGACGGATACAAGGGATGGCCCGAACATGCCCCGTTTGACGGGATCATGATCACCGCCGCGGCTCCGGAAATTCCCAGGCCGCTGATCAACCAACTGAGGCCGGGTGGAATACTGGTCATGCCCTACGGTGAGCCGGGGGGCTTCCAGGTTTTGATCCGTGTCACAAAATCCGAAGAGGGAGAAATAATGCGTGAGGAGATCTTGCCGGTTCGTTTTGTGCCGATGACGGGAGACGTGCAGGGAAACTAGCCTCCTTATTGGGTAATCAGGCCGAAAAAATCACGGTAGCTCTTTTCCCGTAGCAGAATGTTCCCTTTTCTATGAGGTACTTTTCAGAACCTGCTATTTTGTTGGGAGGTGGTTTTAGCACCCTTTTAAATGGGAGGACAACTCTTAGAACGAGGAATAGAGGGTTTTGCAAAACCCTCTATGAGCAAAACGAACCCAAATAATCAGTGGCGGGGGATATGCTCACCTGGCTGCTTTTCCAGAATTCCAACATCTTTCCTATCCTCAGTATTTCAACCCTTTGGTCACTACAAATTCACCGGGAATATCATAGCCCTCCCCACTTTTAAACGGGAGGATAGACTCCAGGTATTCCTCGTGCACTTCCTCTTTGGTCTGCTCATCAAACTTGCGGTAGGCCAGGGCGACGGCTCCCCCGAGAAATGCCCCCACAATGGCATCTTTCCCAGTATCGTAGTGCAAATTCACTTCAAAGCGTTCTGATGTTACCTCAGCGAAACCAGCCTTGGCAAATGCATGGCGCAGCGTTTCTCCTGTTCCCAGTTGAAAAAAGAGCGGGCACACATCGGATTGCACGCGGCTGTCCACAATCGGAAAAATTCCGGCCCACCCGCAGGCCTTTCGCCGGCCCCAAACCAGGGCAGCCGCGCGACCTCCCGTTTTGACGACGCGATACATTTCCGATACGGCTTTATCCGGATCAGGATAGTACATCAAACCCAGTGAATTAACAGCCAGATCAAAAGAGGAATCCGGCAGATCCAGCTCTTCTGCATCCATCTGTTTAAACGTGACGTGCTCAAATCCCTTACGATCCGCTTCGATTGTCGCCTTTTCAATCATCCCTTCCGAAAGGTCGATACCAGTGACCGTTCCTTTTGGTCCGACGGTTTTCGCAAGCGGAAATGTGACCAACCCCGTGCCGCACGAAATATCCAACACCTTTTCCCCTGCCTTTACTCCGGCGGTATCGAGCAGTCGCTGCTGGGCCGGCCAAAGCTGGTGCTGCCACCCATGTTCGTAGTGAGGAGATGAATAATCCCATCCGTATCGCTGAATTCTGCGCTGTAGTTCAGGTTTCATGAGGTGGTATGCTCCGTTGTTTTAATGGTTACGTGTCGCTCAACCGGCAAAGCACGCTTGAAATCATCCAGAACGGGACTGTGGCGGTCCGTATCTTCTATAAGTTGCATAATTTCCTCTTCAGGGGCCGGACTCTCGATATATACCTTGTAGCGAAGTGATCTGAATCCGGGTGGACGATCATCAATATAGAGCATACCCCGGGCGTCCAGTTCCGACTCCACGTCCACCTCAATCTTGTCGATCGGGATCTCCAGCACCGCGGCCCGCTGCGAATAGCCGATCGCCAGGCAACTGCCCAGGGCTCCGCGTTCCAGGATACCCGGTCCGGGCCCCGCGTCGTTGCCCCCCTCCGTCTTCCCGATATCCACCTTGAATTTCCAGTGCTTGTGTTCCACTTCGCACGTAGTGCCATCAAACAGCCGCACCCTGGTAACCACACTGCTTCTGGCTTTTGACGGACGTAGCTTTACCGCTTTCTGGTTGCGTTCAAAGGCTTCTTTTATCGTTTTTTGATCTGCCATGCTCCTCTCCTTTCTATCTGTATTTTTTATTCAAGAGTATTTAGTAAACCCTCCACACCTCCCTGGATGTCAAAGCAGTCAAAATGGTCTTTACACAAAAAATATCTTGGCAAGGGCTTTGAAAAACCATTTACACTACAAGCGGTACATGAATCAATGATCAATTTTAACTATTTATTCCAATAAATCAATGTTTTTAATGAATTTAAATATCTAACAACAACATCCTTGGTCCGCCTTTGAAACATCAGAAATTTGTTTAAAATCAGCGTTCGAATACAGCTACAGCCGCTTGTTGTATCCAGCGGCACAGCTTGTCATTGCAGCCAATCTTTGTATTTTGACCAATGAATGTCTCTTTTAAAAAAAGTATATATGACCCGCAAGCCGAGTAAAAAAGATCTGGTAGGCATCGTGGGAGCAGGAACCATGGGAACAGGCATAGCCCGGATCGCTGCCACATTTGGTCACAATGTCAGGCTTTATGACAGTTATCCCGACCAGTTGGGCAATGCTAAACATAATCTTCGCAACACTCTCCAGCAGCAGGTTGAAAAAGATCAGATCACCCAGCAGAAGGTCAACGATATCATGGAGCGAATTAATTTTTCGGAGGATATGACCGGTTTCGCAAGCTGTCGCCTGGTTATAGAAGCGGTGCCGGAGGATCTCGAAATTAAACGGGATGTATTCAGACGGATAGAAGGGATCGTTCCGAACGACTGCATACTGGCTACCAACACCTCTTCTCTGTCGATAGCTTCAATTTCATCTGCCCTCAAGAGACCCGGAAGGTTCTTGGGTATACACTTCTTCAACCCGGCTCCGCGCAGCGCCCTTGTAGAAATCATTGCCGGTATTGCCAGCGACCGTCAGCCGGTTGAAACTGCCCGGCATCTTATGGAACAATGGGGTAAAACCACGGTTGCCAGCAGGGATACTCCCGGCTTTATTGTCAACCGGGTGGGGCGTCCATTTTACGGGGAGGCCCTGCGGCAGCTTGAAGAGGGAGTGGCAGACATCTCCACTATAGACTGGGCTATGAAAGAGATCGGGGGATTTGCAATGGGGCCGTTTGAACGGATGGACCTTGTCGGCAATGATATCAACTACAAAGTGACAAAATCGATATTTGAGGCATTTTACTACGATCCCCGCTTCAAGCCGTCGTTTACCCAGAAACGGATGATGGAAGCGGGATACCTGGGCCAAAAAAGCGGCAAGGGATTTTATGAGTACGGCAGAAATGCGACCCGACCCACCCCGGTTAGAGATCGGGACCTTGGCAAAAAAATTGCAGATCGAATTTTAGTTATGCTGATCAATGAGGCAGCAGATGCAGTATTTATGAACATCGCATCGGTGGAAGAGATAGATCTGGCAATGCGCCTGGGAGCGAACTATCCCAAAGGGCTGCTGGAATGGGCAGATGAAAAGGGATTGAAAAATGTACTGGACCAGCTGACAGCTCTCCATGTAGAGTACCGGGAAGACCGGTACCGGCCCAATCCCCTGATCAAGCACAAAGTTAGAAATGAAGATACGTTTTGTTAAATGCGGCACCCGGTATAACCGTTTAAACCACTTAACAGCACTGAAATTATGAAAAGTTATTATCCGGGACCTTTGCAAAGCCTACAATTGTTGGGAGGTGGTTGTACCACCAACCTTATTGACTTTTAAACGGGAGGTGCAACTCCCTCGGAACGAGGAATTTAGAATTTTGCAAAGTTCTCTGCCTGTACCTCACACAGAATACGCAGCCTCCTGAAAGCAGGCTGGCTCCGAAAATATCGGGTAACAGCATTAAACATAAATATCTTGTACCATGTCTACCCAGGGAAGTGTTACCACTGACATCACCAACCGCATTGCCACTATTACATTTCAGCATCCCAAGGGAAACGCTCTGACCCGGAAAACCCTGGAAGAGCTGGAACAAGCCATAACCAGTGTTGGAAATGACCGCGACATCCGGGTCGTTGTGATACATAGCGAAGGGGACGGGGCTTTTTGCGGTGGAGCCTATTTCGAAGAGCTTATGAAAATCTCCACTTATGAGGAGGGGAAACGGTTTTTTATGGGATTTGCCCGTGTCATAAACGCCATGCGGAAGTGCCCGAAGCTGATTATTGCGCGGGTCCAGGGAAAGGCCGTTGGCGGTGGAGTCGGAATCGCTGCAGCTGCCGACCACGCGCTGGCCCACCCGTCGGCAGCAGTTAAACTGAGTGAGCTGGCCCTGGGAATCGGCCCTTTTGTGGTGGAACCAGCTATTTGTCGTAAAATCGGGAAGTCCGGTTTCAGCACACTTGCAATAGATGCCACCCACTGGTACAAGGCAGAATGGGCCCGTAAAAAGGGCTTGTACGCCGATATTCTTGACTCCACCGACCAACTTGACCACGCTGTATTCGAACTGGCCGAAAAGCTGGCTAAAAGCAATCCGGAAGCGATACGGGAATTCAAAAAAATATTCTGGAGCGGTACTGAACACTGGGACACCCTCCTGGAAGAACGGGCCGAAATTAGTGGCCGGCTTGTACTTTCGGAGTACACGCGCAACTACATCGATAACGCTAAAAATGGCAATACCGGGGAATAGCTTTAGCAACTAGACATGCGGCCAACGCGCACTACCGATTACACGTGGTATTCCCGCCAGGGTTTTCCAGCTGTATATTAAATATTAAAGCTCATTGCCATTGCGGTTTCAGTTTGAATGGCTATTTTAGATCAAAAGTCAGGGGAAAGACTTGCAAAAAGGTAATGTTAAGCTAAAACAGGGATAATCGATTATGAAATCAGGGCTCCAAATTCGACGACAGGCCATCCATCTGATCTTTGCCATCACTCTCATTGCTTCATGGGGTTGTAACAATACCCAGACGGAATCCACCGGTACCTCACCTCCCAATATCGTTATTCTCTTTGCCGATGATATGGGGTACGGGGATTTGAGCAGCTATGGACATCCAACAATACACACTCCAAATATTGACCGCCTCGGGGAGCAGGGAGTCCGGTTTACCTCTTTCGTAACCGGGTCCTGGTGCGTCCCTTCCCGTACCCAGCTGATTACTGGTCGTTATATGCCACGGGTGGAATTCGGCGGCGGCACGGGCTCCGATGGAACGGGTGGCTTGCCTGATGATGAGTTAACACTGGCTGAAGCGCTCAAGAATGCCGGATATTCCACCGGCATGGCTGGCAAATGGCATTTGGGCTATAAAGAATCAACATTTCTGCCGCCAAACCAGGGATTTGATTCCTGGTTTGGACTGCCCTACTCCAACGACTATCGCAAGCCGTGGGTACAAACCGAGGAACCCCTGGCGCTTTATCGCGATACGACCATTGTGGAGCACCCGATCAATCAGCAAACCCTGACGACCCGGTATACCGAGGAGGCTGTCAGCTTTATTGATGCCAGCTCCGAAGATGAAAAGCCCTTTTTCTTCTACCTTGCCTATAACATGCCCCACCTTCCGATCCACACGGCCGAGCGTTTTCGGGGGCAGTCCGGCGGCGGCTTTTATGGTGATGTCATCGAAACGATCGACTGGAGTGTTGGCCAGGTTCTGGCTGCCCTGGAAAAGCAGGGCGTTGCAGAAAACACCATCGTATTCTTTGCCTCCGACAATGGTCCCTGGCTGAACCTGCCGGATCGCATGCTGCAGGAGGGCAACAAACCGTGGCATCAGGGCACGCCGGGACTGCTTCGACAATCGAAAGCGACCACCTATGAAGGAGGGGCACGGGTTCCCGCCCTGATACGATGGCCGGCCGGCATTCCGGCACAACCGGCAACCGACGAACTTGTGGCAAGTCCCGATATCTACCGAACGCTGATTGAGGTGGCGGGCGGCGAGCTGCCCGAACACCCGGTTGACGGTTACAACATCATGCCTTTCCTGCGGGGAGAGGAAGACCGTTCTCCCCGTGATGAGTATCTCTATATTTTACGCGATCGGCTTGAGGCGATGCGTAAAGGGAAATGGAAACTGCGGCTGGTGGAGGATGATCCGCAGCTTTTTGACTTGCAAAATGATCCCGGCGAACGGTTTAATCGCGCGGAAGACTTTCCCCAGATCGTCGAAGAAATCGGGAGTGAGATGAGACAACGGGCAAACGAACTCGAGATCGAAATTCCCGACCTGAATGCGGAAGAGTGACCTTGGGACGCCCGGTTTTCTTTTCGCAAAGGTTCAATCTCCCTGTATTTTCATGTTCTAGGAGTGCTTTGGGGACCCTGTCCAAAGCGGTAAGCCCCATTTATAAGCTGCCTTCCTCTCTTGAGCAGGAGAACAGGAGGATAAACCTGGCATGGCATTAGATTTGATACAGGACTAAAGCAGGTTGGTAACTGGTAAACGCCTTAGAGTCATTATAAACGTAATATCAACCGAGTAACTGTTATTACCGGTTCTGACAATCCAGCAACCCCTTCACCTTCATGGACTGCAAAACAGTACAGAGTAAACTGAGAGCTCAAGCGGACCAGAGTGTTGCTGAACATTCCCGACGCTTCTTCAAAACGGGACCGGGAGAATATGGTGAAGGGGATCGATTCCTCGGGTTGCGGGTTCCCCTCCAACGAAAAATTGCACGATCCCACCAAACATTGCCCATGGAAGAGACAGAACGGCTTCTGCAATCCGAATTCCACGAAGAGCGGTTGACAGCACTGTTCATTTTGGTTTACAAGTTTGAAAAGGGCGGGAATCAAAAACGGGAAGCGATCTACCGGTGCTACCTGCGAAACCTTGAACAGGTCAACAACTGGGACCTGGTAGACAGCTCCGCACCAAAAATTATGGGTCCCTACCTGGAACAGCGGGATCGGTCGATATTATATCGGCTTGCAAAATCGAACAACCTTTGGAAACGGCGTATCGCCATGATAAGCTGCATGCATTTTATCAGGAAGGGCGATTTTGAGGATGCCCTGAACATTGCCCGCATATTACGCGATGATACCCATGATCTGATCCAAAAAGCGGTCGGGTGGATGTTGCGGGAGATCGGCCATATCGATATTAAAGTTGAAGAACAATTCCTGAAGGAAAACCGTTACCGGGAACTGCCCCGTACCCTGTTGCGCTACGCCATTGAAAAGTTCCCGGAGGAAAAGCGCCAGGCCTACCTTTCAGGAAATATGTAATTTAGTCCGCATAACATAATCGTACCACGTTTCCAGAAGTTTACCTTTCCGCCCCCCGGACTAAACGACCTCCTCAGGAACAAAATTAAACTCGATATTGGCCCCATTGCTGTTATATATCTCAATTTCGGCATCCAGCTGTTTTACAAGTGTATTTATAATCGACATCCCGAGACTCTCTTTTGCCTCGTGAGTGAACTCTTCGGGAAAACCGCTGCCGTTGTCGCTGACCAGCACAAATACTTTACCCCCCCGCTTCTTTATGTCGATCGATATTTTCCCTTTTCCATTCGAACTGAAGGCGTGTTTATAAGCGTTCACCACTAATTCATTTATCAGGAGGGAACAGGGGATCGCCTGGTTGATATTGAGCGCCACAGTTTCCAGGCTGGTCTCAATTGAAATATCGCGCTCGTCATTGACATAAGTGCTGCCGATAGCCTGCAACAGGTCGCGGATATATTTGTCAAATTCAATATATGACAGGTTTTCCGACTGGTACAGTTTTTCATGTACAAGCGCGATAGACTGCACCCGCAGCTGGCTGTCCCGGAGGACGGTTTCCGCCGCCTCGTTATCGGTTTCCCAGATCTGCATCTGCAACATCCCCGATATGACGGCAAGATTGTTTTTTACGCGGTGATGGATCTCCGCCAGCAAAATTTCTTTTTCCTTCAGGGATTTTTTTACCTGTCGCTCGGCTTCTTTGCGATCGGTGATATCGCTGGCAAGACAGACAAGTCCCTTCATTGAACCATCTGCGTTGAGCATAACCGCCTTGGAAAAATTGACCGGTACCGTATCGCCCCCTTTTGTAAGGTATGCTATCTCAAAACTATCTATTTCCTTGTCAGTCTTGATGCCTTTTATCCGTTCCTGCTCTTCCTGGTTAAACAACATATCAAGCGGCTGACCTATTAGCTCCTCTTCTGCATACCCAAGCATAACCCGCGTGGCTGAATTGACTCTCCGGATACGGTAGTCACTGTCCGTTACAACCAATGCATCCGCCATGGATTCAATAATATTGTCAACGTATTCCTTGGAAAACGTTATTTTGCTTAGATTCTCTGCCATGCGGTTGAATTCGGCCGCCAGTGCACCGATCTCATCATTTGAATCTATCCTGATCCGCTCGCCGAGGCGACCTTCGCCGATCCGTTTCGCTGTTTGACTCAATTTTTGCAGCGGGGTAGCAATAGACTGGTACAGGTAAAACGCCAGGGCGATGGAAATCAACAAGGTACCGATGGTGGCTATCGCCAGCATTTGTCCGACAAACTCCAGCCTGGAATTAAGCATGGTAATCTGCTGGTCCATATTTTGGCGACTCAAGACCCGAACCTGCTCAATCAGGGGAATCAGGTTGGACCGGAAATAGGGCTCCACGGTAACACTCAAAAATTCTCTGCCATCCTCGAAGCTTACTGAGGCCAAATTAAAAAGCTCGGTTATAAGTGACCGATAGATATTAAATCGGTTTTCCAGGCTATACAAAACCTCCAGCAGCTCCTCATGGTCTTTGTGGTGTTCGTCTACGGCCGCCATGTGGCTTTCTAAAATATGCTGGGCGGAATCCAGGCGGATGCTAAAATCCTCGAGTGAACCCTTTACCTCTTTGCTTGCCGTTTCCGCCCGAATTTGAAAATTGGAGGTATCAATCCGGATACTCTGATTATACCGTTTATCCAGGAAATACTGGGCATTCAGCAGGCTGTGGTACAGCTTTAACCCCATCTCCCCGGAGTAGTTCAGCTCAAGAACTGCCTGTTCGCTCTCTTCGACAAGCTGATCTTTAATCTGCTGGTTGTAGTACTGAGAAAAGAGTCCGATCCCGGCCAGCAATAACGCTACAAAGCTAAAACTCAGTATAAGCTTGGTACTTAATTTCATGCAAACAGGAGCTTCAAGCTAAAAATAGACCCTGAAAGTGGGGGTTATATGAGTATGAAAAGAGCACAATCAGTGTATCGATATGGGAGATAAAAAGCCATCGTATATCAGATACTAAGGATAATTTAATGTCGGCAGGAATCCTAATAAAATGCCACGCAGATTTTTATGTTACCTGATTTTTACCAAAAAATACCCCGTTCCGGGCAGTTCCGCCAATTCTCTGTTTTCTTGTTGCAAAAATTCCGCTATTCCCAATACCGTTGCAGAATGTTTCACATACTGTTTTTTAAAAATATCTTGTCGAACAGATCCAGAAAGCTGTCTTCAAAATGGTCTACCTCTTCTTTTCTCCCCAGCGTAACCCGAATACAGTTCGGAAGTCCAAATCCTGCCAGCCGCCGCACAATTACTCCCTTTTTCAGCATCTCAAGCGTAAAGTTCCGGGCGGTTCGTTCATCAGGCAATACCATCATCACAAAGTTTGCGACGGAAGGGAGATAGGATATACCATAGCGGTCAAATATGGAGTAGAGCCGACGTTTGCCTTGCTCCACCATTTCCCTGCTCTTTTCCAGGAATGCGCTATCATCGAAGGCTGCAGATGCAGCGACCTGAGCCAGCGCAGTAGCCTCAAATGTAAGCTTTGTTTTTAACATCATGTCGATCAGATTCCGATGGCCAATTCCATACCCAATACGGAACCCCGCGAGGCCGTACGCCTTGGAGAAGGTTCGGAGCGTAAGCAGGTTATCGAAATCGTAATCCAGCGAGTCCGGATAGTCATCACGGATCCGGGCATATTCATAGTAGGCCTCATCCATTACCACCAGGATGTCATCCGGAACTTGCTGCATAAATGTCTCAAACTCCTTTTTTGAAATATAGGTGCCGGTGGGATTATTGGGATTGGCAATATAGATCAGCTTGGTTTGCCCGGTAATGGCTCCGGCAATGGCGGGGAGATCGAACCGGTAATCATTGGTTTGCGAAACTTTGCGGCAAGGAACATCTTCTACGTTGGCATAAACATAAAAATTGGCAAACGTATGCTCAGATGTGAGCGCGGCTTCATCTTCTCCAAAAAACGTGCGGCACAGGTTCGCGATAAGACTTTCAGATCCGTATCCCAGTATGACATTTTCGGGAGCGATTCCGTTGCGTTCGGCGATTTTTGCCCTGAGTTTCCGGGCAACTGGATCAGGATAATTGTTGATCCCGTTGAACGCTTTTTCCACTACAGGCCATACGTTCTTGCTGCAGCCCAGCCGGTTCTCATTTGACGCCAGTTTTGAGATCCGCGGAGGATCATAGTTTTTTTTAATCTCCTCCACGGTTTTTCCCGGTTTATAGGGAATCAAATGTTGTATATGTGAGGGCACAAGCGGGCGCTTGCTCATCAGGCGTTTCACATTTTTTTCTACTGGCTTTTTAGTAACCCAATATCTTTAATTTACCCTTTTAAACCAAGAAGGCATCACCGGCATGTCAAGATTATTTTTTTACCAGAAAAATCCCTGTTAACTTTACGGCAAATTCTGATACTTCCATTTTCCACCAAAAAACTTTTACATTTTAAATCTTTATATCTATGCTCTGTACTTTGGTTTTATATTCGTCAAGGTGAAAGAAATGAGAACATCCTTTTTCAACGTTCTTTATTACATTCGGATTTCCAATTTTAGCTAACATTAATCTATGAATATCGTTGTTACAGGCGCCAGCCGGGGTATTGGCTATGCCACCGTTAAGGAATTAGCCACGGCGGGTCACTCGGTCATTGGCACAGCCCGCAGCGCGGAACCGCTCACTCAACTGGCACAAGAAGTGCCGGGTAAAATCAGCACGTTTACCGCCGATCTTACTGACGAAGAAAGTGTCGATCACTTGTCGGAACAGATCACCAGTACCTTTGCCGGCGTAGACGTTTTGATCAACAACGCGGGAGGGCTTGTCAACAGATCGTTTGAAGAATTGACCATCCATGATTGGCAAAAGATGATTGAGGTGAACCTGTTTTCGGCCGTTCGGTTAACCAAGTCGGTACTGCCTCTACTTTCCGCGGGTTCCCATATCGTCAACATCAGCAGCATGGGAGGATTCCAGGGCAGTTCAAAGTTTCCGGGACTTTCGGCGTACAGCGTTGCCAAGGGCGCACTGGTTACATTGACAGAGTGCCTTTCGGCAGAACTGGCAGACCGCGACATAAGTGCCAATGCCCTTTGCCTGGGTGCCGTTGAAACAGAAATGTTCAACGCCGCTTTTCCCGATTTTGAAGCCCCGGTTAACGCCACGCAGATGGGCAGCTATCTCGCCGATTTTGCCGTGAATGGAGCAACTTATTATAACGGGAAGGTACTACCTGTTGCCCTTTCTGATCCAGGCTGACTAGAAGTCCTTCAGCACAAAGTTCAAAAAATGGGAATGAAGGTCCATATTTACTACCTTTGACCACATTATTTAACGCATCAAATTAATGAATCAGAGTCGTGAAAAATAACCATCTGCTGATTTCTGTTTTCACATTTTTATTGGCCGCTTTTTTTAACGTAGCTTCTCCACAGGCTCAAACCATTAAGCTGCTCGGCGGCAATACCCTGAACGGTGCAGTTAATGGTACCATTCTGGGAGGTGCCACCATGGCCCTGCAAAACTCAAATGATTTTGATCCCTTGAGGGTGGGACTTGGTGGCGGGACGCTTTACGGCCTGACGGTTGGAATATACGACATCTCAGAAGCTTCAAAAGGACAGCAGTACTACGTTTCGGGGACCTTCAATGACGGTGACAACTCAACAATTCTGGTATTGCTGGATACCTTTTACGGGGCGGCCGGCGGGGCTGTTGTCGCGACCTCCTTCAATCTTATTGCCGATCGGTCAATTGAAGAGGGACTTCAGTATGGAGCCGGGATTGGCGCCTGGGCCGGATTTGGCTTTGGACTTGTCGATGCTTTTGTACTTGCTGAACGTGCTAGTGATTTTCAGTCATCGGTTTCGGGAGCGGCGCCCCGCAGTGGACTGCTTACCATCCGTGATAACCAATCGGGCTACCACATCGGGCTGATCAGTCCCTCAGCCTACAAACTGCCGGAAATGGATAACGATGACATATCAATACGAGTTGCCACAGCAATTGATTTTGTAAATCTGCAGATTCAGCTATAATTACTGATCGTTGAGATCATAGTCACGGGGAGGATCAAAGCTCGATCCCTCTACCTCGTCCGTTTTGGCAAGTACTTTTATCAGTTCTCTGACCGTATTCGAGTGACCGGAAAGCGACGGGTGTAACCCATCATTCATGAAGTTCCAGGCTTCCGGCTCCTCTTCACCCATCCTGTTTCCGCGTGGATCTACAATATATCCCTTTTTCCCACTTAAAATCTCCCGGTACCTCAGTAGATCTTCGTTATACACATTAAAATCGAACAGGCGGAAATTGTCCAGCATTTCAGAAAGTACCGGCGGAGGGCTCATCCATATAATAGGATTATCTGTCAATTCAGCCACTACATTTTCGATAGCATTGGTATTTTCCCAGTACTCGGCCAACGGAACCAGCGTACGGTCCGGGGTTAAATTCATACGGGCAGCATCAAAAGTTCCGAGGGCAACGATAACCCAGTCCGGTTCATGAGCTACTAAATCTCTGTTGAGACGACGCATGGCATCAGTCGTTGTATCATAGGAAACACCGCTGTTTACAAAGGTAAAATCTGCTTCTGGAACCGTCATTTCAAGGGCATAACCAAAAATACTGAACCAGCCCTGAAGATCGTCGGTAATCGAATCTCCAAGTGCAACAATAGTGTCATCGTTTTCAAATGGCAACTGATCAATCCAGCGGGTTATATTTTCCTCTTCCAGGAGCTCCAGGGCCGCCTCTTTTGCATTTTGATCAAACTTTGTTCGATTTTCTTTCAGCTCCTGCTCTTCCAGTCCCAACAATCCCGCCATTGCATCTGTATTACGGATACCGGGTAACAGAGGATACCTTTTTTCAAGATTCAGGAATTGCAATAGATATGTCTCTAAAACCTCTTTCTCCTGTTTTGACGCCTTTGCGTTAGACATGGATCCTCTCACTTTGCAGTTAACTTATTACAGATAATGATATGGAACATAAGAATTTTGAAGCTCAATTTTCAGATTCATGCTGTTCCAACAGTTTTTCCACCAGTTGTGGGGTACCCTCCGCGGCTGATTTTTCAATATGCTGCCAGTCGTTATAGTTTGTCACCTCGGGGCGGGAGGGATCAATTATATACTTCGGAATCCTGGGAGAGGCGTAATCAACCAGTCCAGCTGCCGGATAAACCACCAGCGAAGTGCCAATTACAATTAAAATATCGGTTTCGGAAACTATTTGGGCCGCCTTCTCCATCTCAGGAACCATCTCCCCAAACCAAACAACATGGGGACGAAGCTGTGCTCCATCCTCAGCAGTATCACCCAACTCAATTTCTTCATTCCCAATTTCGTAAACAAGAAAACGGTCGTCCACACTACGTACCTTCGAGAGCTCCCCATGCAGATGCAATACATGGGATGATCCTGCTCTTTCATGAAGGTTGTCAACATTTTGCGTTATAATCGTAACATCAAAATACTTTTCCAGTCTGGATAAAGCCCGATGCCCTTCATTTGGTTCCACTTCATAGATCTGCCTTCTACGTTGATTATAAAATTCCAGGACCCGTTCAGGATCATTTTCCCACGCCTGGACAGTAGCCACCTCCTGTATATTATATCCTTCCCACAGGCCGTCGGAACCACGGAAAGTTTGCAGGCCACTATCGGCACTCATTCCGGCACCTGTTAACACTGTGAGTTTCTTCATAGAATATAACTGTCCAGTGGATGATAAAACTTTTCAATAAATTTCTTCAGGATCACCCTTCATTTAAGCAGCTAGTTCAATGGCCGGGTTGGTCTCGGGCCCGTCCCCAATACAAACGGCCCTCCGCGTATGAGGCGGAGGGCCGTGGGAAAAAAAAGAGGAGGCGAGGACCTACGCTTCCGCCTGCTGGCAGTACCATTGGCGCGGCAGGGCTTAACGGCCGTGTTCGGGATGGGAACGGGTG
>NZ_JBINJE010000019.1:0-89227 GCF_043951955.1 Halalkalibaculum sp. DA384
GCGCGGAAGCCGAAGCAGGCGTTTGTGGATGTTGCACCGGTGAGGACTTTAATAGCGGGCAACCAGCGCAACGGACCATCAACATCCACGCCTGCTGAGGCTGCAGCGGGTGCCCCATTCTCTGCCTTGAGTTTTTGGTTCCTTTTGGGTCAAGCCAAAAGGAACAACTCTGTTTTAGAAAAACTGCTGCTTTTTTGGGCTTCCTAATCACCTTCCCTGTTCATTTTAATGATCAAAAAAATCACCGTATTGACTCCCATAGTATACGAATATTTCTCAATCGAATATGATATTTTACAGCCTGCCGGAGGGCGCAGGTACGAATTCAACATCGGAGCGAGCTGCTTTTACCAATCGAACGTTATCTTTTGACCGGTTTCCGCAGACTCATAAATTGCCATCAGAAGCCTTACATCGCGCAGCCCCATCTCCCCGGGTACCCGGCTCTCCCGGTCGTTGAGTACGCAATCCGCAAATGCATCCATCTGGAGCGCCTGTTGCGGAACATTCTGCAGGTTCATTGGCCCTTTATGCGTTTCGCCCTTAAGTCCCCCATAGCCGTACGCCGGTTCCAACCTGCAGAATCCCTCTTCGGTATCCACCTGGTGATAGTTGGCGTTGGAGGCATAACTGCTCTCCCCGTGCGCTTTGATCCCGCCCGGGAATTCAAACGTCCAGTAGATCGTCTCCTCAACTTCGCTAAAAAAATCGGGCCTGGTTTTTTTCGGGGTTCGGGCGGTCACCGACAGCGGCCGCTCTCCCATGGTATAAAGGGCAGCCTGGATTGCGTACAAGCCCACATCCATGAGCGGACCGCCCCCGGCCATCTCTTTGTCAATTCGCCAGCGGTTGGGATCAGTCAGCGTAAAGGAGAATCCACCGTTAATTTCACTGACGGGTCCGTAAAGCTCCTCCTGCCCAATCCGCATCACCTCCTGGTGGTGCGGCGTAAAATGCAGTCGATACCCCACGGAAAGTTTTTTGCCGGCATCCCGGCACGCCCGAACCATCGCCTCCGCATCGGGCACGGTCGTGGCCATCGGTTTTTCACAGATAACGTGCTTGCCCGCCTCTGCCGCCCGGATGGTATATTCGGCGTGCATGCTGTTGGGCAGCACTACGTAGATAATATCGATGTCATCATTATCGGCGATCTGATCGTAGGTTTCGTAGTTATAAATGTTGGACGCCGGGATGTTGTATTTATCGCCGTACTTTTTCTCTTTGGAGGGTGTACCCGTTACCAGTCCCGTTAGTTTGCAGAATTTTGTCTGTTGCAGGGCCGGCGCAAGTTGTCCCATTGCATAGCTTCCAAGACCGACCAGCGCTATGCCCAGCTTCTCATCTTCAGGCAGGGCCTCCCGTTTTTGCCACTTCTGGTAATAGTACAAGTGGTTATCCAGGAACGGATTACCGGTAGAAATACCGGGAAATACCAGCGTGGCGCCCATTCCCAGCGAAATACGTTTTAGAAACTCTTTCCTTGAAAACCCGTTACTTTTATCGTCAAAACTCATCCCTTTTCTCCTTACGTTTAGTTCTACAGAAAGATTATATGTGGCGTTGAAAAACCATCAACTCACCGGTGGAAACAAACCAGGTATGATGTACGAACTGACAGCCCGGCCTGATATCCGTGGCAGGTATCAGTCCAGTTCACGAAGCCAGATATTCCGGAAACTTACTTCATGGCTGTGATCCTGCAGCGATATCGGGGCTCCTCCTTCATAGGGTTCATATTCCGGGTGCCCGATATAGACAGTGGGTCCTTTCAACTCCGCCTTGTGGTGGATCATAATCCCATTCCAAAAAACAGTCAGGTAGGCCGGTTGGGCCACGGTGCCGTCATCATTAAAGACCGGGGCTTCAAACACAATATCATATGTCTGCCATTCTCCCGGTGCTTTGGCCGCATTTACCGCGGGGATATGTTGCTTGTATATGCTGCCGGCCATCCCGTTTGAATAGGTTTCGTTATTGTAGGAATCCAGCACCTGCACCTCGTACCGATCCTGCAAAAAGACGCCGCTGTTACCGCGATCCTGCCCCGTTCCCCCTTCTGGTTCAGGGGCGCGCCACTCAATATGAAGTTGAACGCTTCCAAAATCCTGCTTGGTTTCAATTCCGCCGGTGCCGGGCTTTACCGTCATGGCGCCGTCGTTCAGCGTCCACTGGACTTCTGATCCGTCGGGGTGCTGCCATTGCGAAAAGTCCGATCCGTCGAACAGTACGATGGCATCAGAAGGCGGGGCTCCATAGGATGAACCCGGCTCCACCTTTTCTGGAACCGGTTCCCAAACTTCGGTTTCTTCCGGTTCCATCTGGTTGTCCTGGGCAACGCATGAGGTGACGAAAAATACCAGTGCTACTGAAAGAGCTACTGCAAATGATGTAAATTCAGTCATTTTATAAATTTATTGGTTCAAATTTGCACCAGTTAATCTATTTAAAATGAACGATAGTTGCAGCTCCTCATTTCGCTCCTTTTCCAAACCCGGGAGCGCACTGTTTGCGGTTACTTAGATTGAGTGAGTGAGTGAGTGAGTGAGTGAGTCTGTGTGAGTCACCAAGTACCAGGTAATGCAAGACCGAAGGTACGACAGCCGGACGTTGTAACGGGCTGAATAATTGCACTAAAACCGGTCGATGTCTGCAGCAGATTAAACCGAGTCCGATTTCCAGACAGCTTCGTCTTCGTCGCTTGCAATGGAGCCTTCATATTGCCGAAATACGCGGTCGCCCAGTCTCCGCTCCATCCTGTCAACATAGGATCCCTGCCCCCTCTGCCGCGCGAAGCGACAAGCCCGGGCCAGCAGGTAAAGCACCATAAATGTGACTAATGCAGCTGTTACCGTACTCACAGGCTGGTTGACGATGTTACCATAGATAGCCTGAATATACGCAACTGCCTGGTTGAGCTGCTCCAGCAGGTGATTGATGGCCTGTCCCCCATAACGGTCATTAAAGGCCGCGGCGGTCAGCGTGTTATAATCTTCAATGATCGAACCGATATTCCTGATACGTTCAGGAGCCCGAAATATCTGCTGTAATGCCGGTAGAAACGAGTGTAGAGCAGCGCCCAGTTTCGCCAGGAAAGGTCCCTCTGCTGCCAGAACAATGGCCGTGCCCACTCCCGCCAACAGCTTAAACCCATATTCCAGGATAAATAGCGCGGGTTTAAACAGTATTCTGGCTGCTTTTGGCCAATTCATAATTCAATATTTTGGAATCTGTTTCTATTTTGCTTTACGCTGATTTCACATTGAACGCAGTCTCAAAGATAATAATTCTATTAGAGGTCATTGCAAAATCGTGGTTTACTCCCTTTTAAGAACTTTTTTCTTCCCCAGTTACGGTTCAAAAATCCGTAATTTGGGCATTCTCAAAAAGTTACTAAAAGCCTCTTCACTGGAAACGAGTTTTCCTATTTATGAACAAAACCAAAAGATTACCGATTGGAGATTGGCAAATTTGAAAGGTTATTTGTTGGATCCAGGATGGATACCATTCCTCATTAAATTCAACGTATGTGGAGGAAATAGCGGAAAACCTTGTATCTGGGCTGCCCTTTCAGCCTTGCAAGTTGCGGGTACATCGTGAGGAAGCACCTGCCTGAGGAGGTCGTAATTATATAATTCCCGCTCTATTTGCTATTCCACATCAATCATTGTACCTTTGCGGCGTTCGACTTCAGAAGAACCAATTTTTATTGATTTTTACGCATGAATTTTCCCGCAAAATCCAACATCTATAGCGCCATCTGCTGCATGGACAACCACTGTATGCAGTGTTGCATGTACTTTATGCGCTATGTCTGTTGGATGAAACGGGAAGCATGTATTTGATCTTAAGCCGGATATAACAAACCGGGGACGATCTGGAGCCCACTCATCCATCAGGTGAGTGGGCGTTTTTGTTTGTGCCTTTCTTGCCGGTGGATGCAGATGCTCCTCCCCCTCCCCTCCCATCCCAACACACGACCAATTCCATCACCCCAAAATCACAATCCACAACGAAGGAGTTATCTTCACCATGAAATATTTTTTACAAATCGCAATACTGGGTTTTCTACTCGGCATCTCGTCAAGCGGATTTGCCCAGGGTACCATCTCGGGTACCGTTACGGACGAAGCTTCAGGAGAAACACTACCTGGAGTCAACATTGTCATTCAAGGCACGACCACCGGTGCCGCAACCAACGTACAGGGCGAATATGAAATCAGCGGCCTCGAGGCCGGCACCTATACCGTACTAGCCCGGTTCGTGGGCTATGAACGGCAGACCAGGGAAGTCACCCTCGGTTCAGATGAGTCGGTGTCCCTGGACTTTGTACTCAGCCAGGGGGCCGTAAACCTGGATGAAGTTGTCGTCACCGGAACCGGCGGACCGGTTGAGAAGCGAAAAATTGGTAACAGTATCGGTTCTGTCAGTGCTGAACAACTCGATAATGCGCCTGTCCAGAACTTCTCCGATGTTATCCAGGGACGGGTTCCCGGGCTCAACGGCATGCCCTCCAGCGGGGTTACCGGAGAAGGAGCACGCATTCGCATTCGCGGTTCCTCGAGTCTGAGCCAAAGCAACGAGCCGATCGTTTTTATTGACGGCGTTCGCGTTGACCGCGGCGGCGGGTTCGGTGGCCTGGTAAATGCCGGTGGCGGGGCATCCCCTTCCAGGCTTGATGACATCAATCCCAAGTCAATCGAGCGGGTTGAAGTCCTCAAAGGAGCAGCCGCTGCTACCCTTTACGGCACAGAGGCTTCCAACGGAGTAATCCAGATTTTCACCAAAAGAGGCCAGGTCAGTGATCCTCAATTCGATTTCCAGGTAACCCAGGGAACGATCAACTATCCCAAAACAATACCCGCCAATACCGGATTTGCCCGTACCTCGGCCCAGGCAGACACAATGAGCAAGTACCTGGGGCGCGACGTGCAACGGTATGAGCTGGTTAGTGAAAACTATACACACAAACTGTTCGAAACCGGGTTTCAGCAAGAATACTCCGGTTCTGTGAGCGGAGGAAGCGAGGGGATCACCTATTACGTTAACGGGCGATGGTCCGGCGAAAACGGGCCGCTGAGCGGTGAACGCCTCCCCTACCCCGAAGGCTTCGGTCCGAGGGCCAACGATGAGTTGAGCAGGGCTCAAGGTACGGCCAACTTCAACATTTTTCCCTCCGAATTTCTTCAGCTGCGCGTAAACAGTTCCTACACCAATTCCAACCTGGAGACCTTCCAGACCGGCAACAATCCCTCCGGAGTCACATCCGGCGCCATGCACAGCAAACCGGAGCTGGTGAACCACGACAATCCATCTGGTACCTCCTACAATTCAACCGTACAGGAACGCCTGCAGCAAACCGTTTCGCAGGAAGTCAACAACTTCAATGGCAGTTTCGGTGCCAATTACCGGCCTCACAAGAATGTCATCCTTGATGGTACGTTTGGCGTAAATTACACCAGCCAGTTCAGCGAATCGCGGCGGCCTTTCGGATGGAATATCAACAATTATGCCAGCGAGGAGACCGAAGGCGCCCGGCGCACTTCCGACCGATCCAACCTGAACCTGACACTGGATATCAAGGGCACCCTGAGTAACGACATAAGTCCCCGGTTCACCTCCACGCTGATTGCAGGATTACAGGGGTTCAAGGAAGAGACCGTAATCCGCAGTGGCGAGGCGCTTGAGTTTCCGGGTCCCGGGCTCAACGTTACAGGGGCATCGGCCATACAGTCTACTGACGAAACCTTTGTCGAAGAAACGGAAGTAGGCGTTTTCCTGCAGGAACAGATCGGATTTGACGACTATATCTTTGCCACGATCGGAGGCCGTTACGATACACACAGTGCGTTCGGCTCCGAATTTAACGGCGTTTTTTACCCGAAAACCTCGCTCTCTCTTGTTCTTTCGGACGCGCCGTTCTGGAACGGAGTACGACCGATCTCTTCGCTCCGCGTGCGTGCCGCCGTCGGTCAGTCCGGGCTACAGCCGGGTGCATTCGATGCCCTCACAACCTATACATCCCAAACTTCGGCCGGCGGGCCGGGTATCGTCCCGGAAAACCTGGGAAATCCCAACCTGAAACCCGAGATCTCAACCGAATATGAACTCGGGGTTGATCTCGGGCTGTATGACGAGCGCATCACGCTGGAAAGTACCTACTGGGATCGGACCGTACGGGATGCGCTGGTCCAGCGCCAGTTCGCTCCCAGCGGCGGATTCACGGCAACCCAGCTCGTCAATATCGGTGAGCTGAAAGGGCGTGGCGTGGAGCTCAGCCTGGATGCACACGTAGTTGAATCGAACGACTGGAACGTCAACATTTTTGCCAGCAGCTCCTACTTGTGGGAGCAGATTACCTCCCTGGGCGGCGCTCCTCCTATCAAGGTGGGGGGCACGTATCCCCGATACCGGCAATTCCTGATTGAGGGATATGCGCCGGCTACCAACTTCGGAGCCCAGCTCCGGGAAACCCCGGAGGGTACCTATCCGCTTGACCGCCGGGGACTGCTGCAAGCGCTCGGCCGCAGTTACAGCTCGGTAGAAGCGGGGCAACCTGCCAGTCGACAGCTGGTGCTGGACTACCTCGCCGCCCTGACGCCGCAGACTGCCAGCCTGGAGGATCTCAACAACTTTGTTCTGCTGGCTGACCGGGACGGCGACGGCGACGCCCTGGACCATCATCTCGGGAAGCCGACACCCGACTGGCAGGGCTCGTTTGGCGGTTCCGTGTCATTCAAAAACTTCCGCCTTTCCACGCTTTTTGAGTACAAAGCGGGGAACTACTACGTCAACAACCTGACCGATGGATTCAGGCAGCGAAGTGCCGGTATTGGACGAAACACCCCGGCCTCCGCACGGGTGGAACGCGACTTTGTAACCGGCGGAGTGACCGACAACAACACAGCGGCAAACAACGCGGAAGTCCGACTGCAGGCGTCGGAGGAATGGTTAAACGAACTGCTCGCCCTCGACCCATTTGCCGGACTCAATACCATACAGCAGGCAGATTTCCTGCGTCTCAGGGAAGTAAGCCTCACCTACAACGTGCCTCAGGCCACGATCAACAAATTGAACGTCAGGAATCTTTCGTTGTCGATATCGGGACGAAACCTGGCGCTCTGGAGCAAATATCCCGGAATTGATCCCGAAGTAAACGCCATCGGTCGCGGCGGCGGAACCGACCTGGAAAACAACTTCCTGCTGGGAACCGATGCGTGGAACATGCCGATTCCGCGCGAAATCATCTTCACCCTCAACGTGGGAATATGACAAACTCAACACAGGTATTTCTAAACACTTATAAACGAATTCAATCTGCTATGTTTTACCCATTTAAAAAACTGAATAACGGACTTCTCGCGTCGGCGCTACTCCTGGGCCTCCTGTTTACGGGATGCGATATCCTGCAGGTAAACAATCCCAACAGCCTGGTGGAAGAAGACCTTGCCAATCCCGTGGCGGCCTCTTCCATCGCCAACGGCGCTGAAGCGACCCTGGTGGAAGGACTCGGCCAGATTCTGGCTCCCTACTCAACGGCCACCGACGAACTGACCTGGATCGGTACGCGGGACGGCTGGCAACAGCTTGACCAGGGACGGGTCAGCGAGCCCGTCAATGAATTTACCGACGCCTCCTTCCTGGCGTTATCGGAAGCCAGGTGGACCGCCGACGAGGCGATCCGGCGACTGGAAGAGTTCCGATCAAACGGCACGCTTCAAGACAAAACCAGCCTGATACGAAGCTACTTCTACGGGGCAGTCGTTTACATCACTATTGCGGACAGTTACGACAATTTCGTCTTTTCCGACCGTGAGGAGGCGGCCCCGGCAAAAGGGGAAGAAAACATGGACCAGCTTTACGATACGGCCGTCGGTTATCTGAATTCCGGTTTGGAGCTGACAGGCTCGAATACGGGCAACTGGGAGGCACGACTGCTCGCGGTGCGGGCGCGGGCCAAATTCTCACAATCGCTATGGAACAAGCTTAATCCAGATACAGATACGGGTAACCCCCTGGTCGAAAACAGTGAGGCATCCCAGGACGCTTCCGCAGCCCTGGCATTACTGGGGCAAAACGACTGGCGTTACCAGCTGGAAGTGACCCCTGAAACCGCCGAAAATGATCTGGCCTACCAGGTTAATGACCGGCTGGAGCTCCGCATCGGGAATGCCTATGCTGTGCCAACCGAAGATGGAACGCGGGTCGACAGCGTATCTCTCAGGGACCCGATTGACGACATCGCGGCTCCGGCCCTCGTCTCTGCGGTCAACGAATTTGTGAGTGCCAACCTGTACGCCAACTATACCCTGATCTCGGAACGCGAGCTTCGCTTGATCATCGCCGAGGATGCCCTGGCCGGCAACGACACGAATACGTTTGAAGACCAAATCAATGAGATCCGCTCTCTTGACCAGCTTTCCGAGTATACCGGTCAAATTCCGCCGGTCGAGTTGCTGGAGCACAGCCGGAGGGTAAACCTGTTCCTGCAGGGACGCCGTCTGGCCGACCACTACCGTTTTGGGTCAGATTCTCCAGAATGGGGAGCCAACCGGGATGAACCCGGAACCTTTTTCCCGATAACCATTACCGAAATTCGGGCCAATCCCAATATCAGTTTTTAGGATATAAACCAGACTTTCCACTCGCGGGGCGGGAACACGTATACGCCCGGCGGGTGAGAAAGGAATCTGAAGCGAGTACACATAATTACAGCTGTTAACGTTCAAAAACGACTCTGAATCATGACATACGCTAACGACTACACAAAATTAGGGATACTGCTTGCTGCGGTGTTACTACTGCCGACCAGTACGTTTGCCCAGCAAGATTACTACTTTAAGGATGATGCCACCTTTGACGAGGCTATTCCCACTCCCCAGGAGTTTTTCGGCTACGATATCGGTTCACACTATACCCGGCATGACCGTATTGTGGACTATTTCGAGAAGCTTGCGGAAGTTTCGGATAAAGCGTCGTTCCAGGTGATCGGGGAAACCTATGAGCATCGCCCGCAGGTGGTATTGACGGTCACATCCGCCGAAAATCATGCAAACCTGGAGCAGATCCGTAAAAAACACGCTACGGTGCTCGATCCCTCTGTGCCGGCACTCGACCCGGACACCGATCCCGCCGTGGTAGCGCTGGATTACAGCGTGCACGGCGATGAAACCTCCAGCGGCGAAGCAGCCCTGCTGACGGCCTATTATCTTGTTGCAGAACAGGGAACCGAAACGCAGACCTTCCTGGATGAGGCTGTCATACTGATCGATCCTGCCCAGAACCCCGATGGACGAGACCGGGCCGCCAGCTGGCACAACGGCTACAAATCTTTTCCCCCGGTGGCCGATCCCGCTGATCGCGAGCATGAGCAGGCCTGGCCCGAGGGGCGCACCAACCATTTCTGGCACGATCTGAACCGTGACTGGTTTGCCGTCACGCAGAAGGAAAGCGAACATCGCCTCGATTTTTATCACAAATGGTATCCCAACGTGCAGATCGACTTCCACGAGATGGGAACCAACAGCACCTACTACCTGGAACCCACCAAGCCGGTACGTACCTGGAATCCGATTGTCCCGGACTATCACTACGAAGTGCTGAATCCGCTGCTGGCGCAGTATCAAACGGAAGCGCTGGATGAGATCGGCTCGCTTTACTGGACCAAAGAGGTCTTTGATAACATCTCCCCGATCTACGGATCCACCTATCCCGATATCCAGGGCGGCGTGGGTATCACGTTTGAAGTGGGGAGTTCCCGTGGTCTCGTACAGGAAAGCACCTCCGGAGAGGTCACATTCCGTTCCACCATCCGAAAGCACCTGGTTACCGGAATTGCCACTGTAAGAGCTGCCGTAGGAGAAAAAGAAACTCTTTTTGAATACCAGAAAGATTTCTATACCTCCGCAATCGAAGAGGCCGGGCAGCAACCGGTCAGGGCCTATGTCTTTGGAGATGCCAATGATCGCACGCTGACCAACAAGTTCCTGGACCTGCTGCAGACGCACCGGCTGGACATCCACCAGCTCAGTCAGAATCTTGAGCTGGATGGCAAGCAGTTTCAGCGGGGCAACGCATATGTAGTACCCACCGAACAGGTTGGATACCGTACCATTCACGACATATTTGAACCCAATACCAACTTTCCCGACAGCGTATTTTACGATATCACCGCGTGGTCGCTTGTACAGGGCTACGGCATCAAATATGCCGAGTTCGAATCCAGTGACTACCGGGAGTACCTGGGAGAAACGGTCTCGAAACAACCTGAACAGACAGGGTCTGTTGTTGGAGGCTCTTCAGACTATGCCTACCTCCTGTCCTGGGACGACTATAACGCCCCGCCGGCTCTCTACCACCTGCTGGACCAGGATGTCCTGGCGAAGGTGGCGTTCAAGCCGTTTACCTCGGCCACCAGCCGGGGACAAAAAGAGTTCGGCTACGGGTCCATCGTCGTACCTGTAAATGGGCAGGATATCAGCCGTGCAGCCCTGTTTACCAAAATCAAAGAGGCTGCTTCTTCATTCGGTGTCAACTTTTATGCGGTAGATACCGGCATGACGCCGTCCGGCATCGACCTGGGCAGTGGAAATATTCAACCGGTTAAAAAGCCGGAGGCGGCATTAATTATCGGAGAGGGTGTCAGTGAATATGAAGCCGGAGAAGCCTGGTTTCTTCTCAACAAGCACCTGCAGATGGGAGTAACACGCCTGGCCAAGACGACCCTCCGGGAAACCTCCCTGGATCGCTATAACAACCTGATTATGGTAGACGGAAACTACAGCGATCTCGATTCCAGTACTGTTGCCAAGATCAGGCGCTGGATCAACGACGGCGGCAACCTCATTACCGACGAAGGCGCTTCCGAATGGGTGATTGAGCAGGATATCATTACCGATGATCTGCTGAAAACATATGAAGATAGCACGCGGAAGACCGTGCGCTACAATTATGAAGAACAATCTGACCGCTACCTGGCCAATACCATTCCCGGGGTGATACTGGAGGCCGATATAGATCCTTCAAACCCGATCGCGTTTGGGGTGCCCAGCCGGTCCCAGCTTTTCCTGAAAGACAGCAACACCTTCCTGAAACCGAGTGAAAACCCGTATTCAACGGTTGCCCGGTATACGGACGAGCCCCTGATCGGCGGTTATGCCAATGATGAAAATATCGACAAAATAAGCAATACCGCCGCTATTGTAACCAGCAGCGAAGGCAGGGGCAATGTCATCCTGTTTGCGGATAACCCGAACTTCAGGAGCTACTGGCACACCACCAGTCGTCTTTTCCTGAACGCGCTGCTGTTTGGGCAACACCTGGAAACCTACGACGTGTATTAATGCAGCAGATGGCTTTGCAAAACACTGGTTTCAAAGTCGTCAAAGTTAATGGTGTCTTAAAACCTCCGGGGTCTTCAAAACCCTGGAGGTTTTTATAATTCAAGTTTTATCACCTGTGTTAAGACGCTTTGTAGTTTGCCTCTGTTCTTCTAACTTTGCGAATAGTTATAACGGTCACCAGTCAATACTTTCATGATACGAACGGCTCAAAAAGAAGATCTCTCTGCCATTGATTACATCTACAACCAGGCGATATATGCCGGATTCTGCACGGGACATATTCAACCATTAAAAGAAGATCTGCGAAACAGGTGGTTTAACCGCCACAATCCGCATGAATATCCCGTCTATGTCTTTGAGGAAGAGGACCAGGTACTCGGATGGGCTTCACTTTCCCCCTACCGGGAGGGACGGGAGGCACTGAGGGAAACAGCTGAACTCAGCTACTATGTCGACTTTAAATACCACGGGCGGGAGATCGGCACCCAGTTGGTAGAACACTGCCTTGATCAATGCTCCGTGTTAAACAAGCGGGTACTGATCGCTTTTATCATCGACGGAAATGACGCCAGTGTCGGGCTGCTGGAAAAGAATGGATTTAATGAATGGGGATACCTGCCGGAGGTGGTTAAACATGAGGGGGAAATACGAGGTCAATCCATCATGGGGAAAGTTGTGGGATAACCATAAAAGACACGCTCACTGCAACGAATAATTCACCTGCTCCTGTAGTCTATTACCCTTTGTATCAACTCTGTAACCGTGTCGGGTTTGTGGCCCCGTTCCCGGTTCATCCCCCCTATCTCAAACGCAATGCGCCACTGATTTCGCAACATTTTTTGAGCTTGAAAAAACGTGTATTGGGGATCATAAATAATTGTGCTCTCGGATGTTACGCCATTGACCTCAAGAACTTTTATATTTTCGCCGTTTTTCAATTTTTCTTTGGATGGAACCCGCACATCCAGCCTTCCAAAATAAAAACCGTGCAGGTGAGAGGTGATATCATCCACCTGTTCAGCCAGTTCCCTGGTAGCGAGATGCGTGGCATCAAAAAACCGCGCGCCGCGTGCGTGGACCCCAAGCCTGACGAGGGGAATCTTCTCCCCTTTTTCCGGGACTTCGTAAAGATGATCCTGGTGTTCCCTCAAATGAATTTTGGCCCGTGACACCGCCTCGTCATCCCGCAGTATGAGTTCTTCGAGGGTATGTTCCCCATCTCCCGTTAATGTAAGCAGCCGCTTTTTTGTGATTGAGAGGATGGATCCCCTTTCTTCTTCCGGGTAACGGTAATAAAAAATTCCGAACTCTTCCCCGCTCGCATATTCCTGGATAATCAGTTCATAATCGATCCCTTGCAACATTTCCCGCAGCTGCTCCTCATCATGCAGCTCCTTCACCCCGGTGCCCCGCTGCCCGACATCCGGCTTTGCTATCACCGGAAAATTCAGCTGTTGCTCCTCGATAAATTTTTCGGCTTCAGCAACCTTTTCCCGGTCTTCCAGATCGGACGATATTTTCCTGAAGGCGGGCACCACTCCACTCGCTTTGAGGCCTTCCAGTATGTCAGACTTGGATTCCCCGATGAATCCCCCGCCCGGGATACCGGGATTCGCAGCCGTAAAGACCGTAAGGGACCGATGTTTGATGCCAAGATAGGCGATATAACAGCATATTGGTGCATAGATGATGTATGGCGACCAGTACTCCCACCTGGTGAGCCGGCGCCAGCGGGAAAGTACCATTCGTCGACCCCGCCAGGTGACCGCCGGCAAAATGAATTTTACGAACAGAAATAGTAAAAGGATGATGACCGGGATCACCCATATTGCGTATTCCTGGTATACCTGGAAGTAACGAAGCAGTTCGGTTCCCACCAGCATCGAAATACCGACCAGAAGAGGCGTCCAAAGTATCCCGGCAAGCAGAAAATAGAAAGCAAACATAAACAGCCTCATTCCTATCATGCCGGCACTGAAGTAGGTGGGAAAGCGGCTGCCCGGTATAAAGCGACTGCCGATAATAATCATCGGTCCCCGCACTTTGAACCAGTCGGCACTGCGTTCCAGATCTTTTTCCGAGACGAACCACCTGAACGGCGCCCGGCGTATGGCCGGTTTCCCGATCCACCGACCTATCAGGAAGATGGCGAAATCACCGATAACGATACCCATAAAACAGGCCAGTGTAGCCGGCACAAACCCGATAATCCCGCGTGCTGCAAGCAGTCCGGCACCAATCCCCCCCAGATCTTCGCTGATGAAGGTGGAAAAGATGATGATGAGCATCAAGATATAGAGAGTCAATCCCTCTACCTTGGCAAAGTTGATCTCCTTGAACGGTTTTTGGGATTCTCGTACCCGTTCTTCCGGCGCCTCTGAGTAGGTGAGGGCTTGGCCGGTCTCTACCTGACGGATAAATTCGTTGATATCTCCTGATATTTTCCCGGCCCTCGTTTTAACGATGGCATGTCCCCCCTCATACAGTATCAGCTTGCTCTGCGGCACCAGCCGGTGATGTTCATTGGCAGCAGCCAGTGGCACAAGCCCGTCTTCTTTTCCGTGTTGAATAAGCATCGGTTTTTTATACTGCTTCAGGTACGTTCGCAACGGGCGTTGATCGGAGTCGTAAAACGTGCGTGCATAGGGTACGTTTACGGGAATATCGCTCAGCAGACCAAAATGTGGAATTGCTTCATGCATCAGCCACACGAGGAACAGCTGCCCCCCGTGGACCGCATGGTTCAGGTGGTAGCTGCCCAGCAGCTCCAGCTCCTGCACGCCTATGCCGGAAAGCATCACGATGGAGGATACGCGTTCGGGAAAGAGGTGCGACATCTGTATGGCAACCCCCGCCCCCATGCTGTATCCTACGAGGTGGGCGCGGTCGATTTCCAGGCTATCCAGCACCTGGTCCATGTATACCGAGAAAGACTTCATGGAGTAATCCGGTATTTCCCGGCTTGAGGCATCGTAGCCCGGGAAGTCCGGGGCAATCACCCGGTTCCGGGCAGACAGCGTCTCAACCAATTCCGGTAAAAAAGGAACGCCCACCGGACTCCCGTGCAGCAGGAGAATCACCGGAGGCTTTTCCTCATCCCCTCGGTATTCATCCCGATAGGCAATTTTAAGCGGCTTGCCTGTCAGTACCGAGTCGCCCTCAACCTGGTTCACCGTCAAATGCTGCTGGCCGGGTTCCAGGTCGTGGTTGTCGGGCTGCAGGTATTGCCATACATGGGAGAGAAAGAGCAGGCCGATGTAGATGATTGCTACACGTTTCCATCCCTGAAACCAAGAAAAACGCTTGTCATCCATTTATCTCCTGTCTGAAGGCTTACCCCGTCGGCCGGTCTTGCAGCTGCGTTTCGTAGCGGAGGGTGGAGGGAGCCACGCCAAAATATTCATCCGGGGTGTAGCCCTGAATTCTGAGAATAATCGCTATTAACGCGTAATGGTGTACCGTATGGCTTATCATAAACTGAAGTTCCCGCCCGAAACTGGACCTGCTCCAGCAGTAATCTCCGCGTTCGCCAATTTCATTGTTTTTTATCAACAGTTTTTGATCCGCACCAGCTGTTAAGGCTTCAAGCTGACCGGCGACCTGCTGTGCGACCGAAATGGCATGCAAGCGGTCGGTTTCAAGCTCTTCGTCCCGTTTGCGTGCATCGTAGTCGACCCTGCCCTCGGAATGGGACAACAGGGCGATATAGTGCTCGAGCACGTGCCGCATATGCCGACCGACACCACTTTTGTGATGGGGGGAGTCAACATTTACGTACAGGTCATCGCTGATATCATCTAACAGCGAGATTCCCTGCTCTACAAAATGAATGTTTGTGGCTGCGAGTGCTCCTGCTTCATTCATATATTTTCTGCCTGCCTTTTACTACCGGTCGAAATTGATCGCTGACGCGCCGGTGCAACCGCCGGGCCAGTACTTTCCTGTCGTTGTCACTCACTTTTTTACTGCCGAACTTAACAACCGCACGGATTGAAGGCAATGTGAGCATCTTGAAAAAATGGTCCAAAAATGTCATGTCTCCCCACCAGCAGACCCACTCCTCTGCGGATTTCTCTGAGCCGGGTGTGGCGTAAGTAATTGATGCGTAAGATACAGGAAAATTCCGAGAGGCCGCATACTGGAGCAATGAAGATTTAAATCTTTTTACCTTCTCCCCTTTGGTAGTTGTTCCCTCCGGGAAAATGATAATCCCCTGCCTGCTGCTAATATTTTCCTCAATCAAACGATTTACCCTGGGAATATCTCTTTTCAGCGTCCGGTTGATAAATATGACATTGATGTCCTGGGCCATTCGACCGAGCAACGGCCATGACCTGACCTCGCTTTTGGCCACAAATACACAATCCGTGGTGATAAAAAAAGGAAGAACATCCAGGTAGCTGAGATGATTGCACACCATAAAGAAAGGAGGTTCGGGAGGCATTCCCTCCACTTCAATATCCAGGCGAATAATGGCAGCGGCACTTTTAGCCCACCGGCGGACCATCGCGTTGCGCCATGTAATGGAATCTCTGCCTGCAAGTAACAGGAAGCCTCTTCCCGCCAGGTATCCCAAATATAGTCCCACGGTAACTGTAAAAAAACCTACGGAGCGGGCCAAGACCCTCAGGTATGCCATCTGATATTTTTTGCTACTTGAAAAAAAGCGTTCGCGTTCGTTCATCCAGTGCCTCGGTATCAAGTATAACAAGATAATCAATTGTTTTGAACTCTCGATCGATAGCCGGAGGACTACAGACTTTGGCCCCGAGATCCATGTAGAGACGGAAAAGCTGGGGGAGTTTCACTTTTTGGGAGTCAACAGGATCGAAATCTGCAGGCGGGCACCGGTAGTCTGGCCTGGTTGGCACGTACAGCTGGCCATGGGTCAAGTTGTTTTGCTCCAGGTATTCCATCACCAGCCAGGCTTCCCGGGGGTCCTGGCTGGTGATGGAACAGCAGCCAAAAAGATACCGACTGTCGGTATGCGTCATATATTTTGCAATTCCCCGCCACAGCAGGTACAATACACGCCCGCTGCGGTGCTCTTTATGGATGCATGCGCGCCCGACCTCCACAGATTTTTCCAGAATACTGGGGGGAAGGGAATGTATCTGATACTCGTGCTCGGTATAAAACCCGTTGTTCTGCCGGGCCATGGCATGCGTTTGCATACGATAGGTGCCGATAACCGCACCACTGCTCCGCTCAATCACCACCAGGTGGTGACACTGCCTGTCATAGGGATCGACATCGCGTTCCAGCTCGTACGATTTGTCCAGTCCCTCACCGAGCTCCAGGTTAAACACGTTAAAACGGAGACGCTGGGCCGCCTCCAACTCACGTTCATCCCGGGCAAAGCGTACCAGGTAGCGGTTGTTATCTACCAGATTATGAGGAAGCCCCTGCATCATATCAATTCATTGATCTTCGAAACGCGGGCTTGGCACCCCGGTCTCGTGAAGCACCAGACCCTGAACAAAAAGATATCGAACAGATATCACAAAATGGTGACCAAGTCACAAATCGTAAATAAAGCAGAAGTGCTATAAAGGGCAATAAACCGGACACGTCGCTGCGCTACTTAAAGAATCGATTATGATCGTCTGTCTGGTGCTGCTCTTCCCATAATTACTGAATGGAAGTAAGGAATCGCGCTACCGGTGGCCATGGCGTTCAAGCCAGGCCTTCAACGCCCTGCTGACCAGCGTGGAGTAATAACTTCCATTTTCATCCGCTATATTTTTCAGGCGCTGTACAAGGTTGACCTCCAGGTAATAGCTGACCACCTTTTTTTCAGGCGTCTTCTCCTTTTCGTCGTAGGGTTTAAACGCATCCGGTTCCCCCTCTTGTTCCTTATCCAGTCGGATACTGATCTTCTCCTCCTCTTCGCTCTCACTCTCCGGTATCTTTTGTTTTTGGGGACGAGCGTTTATATCACGGATAAATGAATAACTCGCGGAGTTGACATTAAATCCGATCGGCGTACTACCTAAACTCTTCTTCTTATTATTCATGGGATTAATGCCCATTTTTAATCTCTTTAGCCAACGCCATATAATCCTGTGCCCCATAGCTTTCCGGAGCGTATTCAAATATTGTTTTATGGTGGCTGGGAGCCTCGGCAAGCGCCACATTATCCCGTATCAGTGTCTCAAAAACCTTGGCGCCGAAATAATCCCTGATATGTCCCACCACCTCGTTATTTAAATTCTTGCGGCCGTCAAAAAGGGTACAGATGATGCCTGATATCTCGATGTCGGAATTCAGGCGCTGCTTTACCACCTTGATTACATCCATCAGTTTTGACAGCCCGTGGAGGGCCAGATATTCAGACTGAAGGACAATAAAAATTTCACTGACCGCCGTAAGGGCATTAAGCGTAAGCAGGCCCAGGTTGGGCGGACAATCGATCAGCACGTAATCATATTCATTCAGGTTGTCGAGGCTGTGCTTCAGGAGCGTCTCCCGTGCCGGTTCATTGGCAAATTCCATCTCTGCCCCCGACAGGTCGATGGACGCGGGCAAAATGTCAAACCCATTGTGACTGATCAGTGCCTCCTCGGGTGGTGCACTGCCCTTTAAAACGTCATAAATGGTTTTGTCAATACGTTGAGAGTTCATCCGCAGCGAATAAGTTAAATTCGCCTGGGGATCGAGGTCCACAAGTAACACTTTTTTCCCCTGCAGGCACAAGCCGGCACCCACATTGATCGTTGATGTTGTTTTGCCTACCCCGCCCTTTTGATTGGTAAAAGCGATAGATCTCATAGCCGTCTGTAAATTGTTTATTTAAAACCGTTTGTAGATGTTTCTTCTGTCTTCTTTTATTAAAAGAAAGCAAACAAAGAATTTTGTTACAAACTTTATAGAATTCTAATGTAATAAATCGTAAAACGCCTGGAATATACTGTATAGCCGGTGGAAAAATTACGTGTTTCCGTGGTTGAAACCCCAAGGCTTATTATTAGGGCTTTATTAAAAGGATTTTCGAAACCGATGTTTTGGCCAACACCTGTATTTTTGCAAATCTCTCTAAAATACAAAAGGCGTCCCATTTGCATGAGACGCCTTGCTGCCGTTGGTAATCTTTCTTTTACATTTGACTATAACGCGGCTGCGATTCGGGCTTGGGGTATACATACTGTTCAAGTATCTCCTGCAGCTGGGCCCGTCCCCGGTTGATCCGCGATTTAACGGTGCCCATCGGATTTCCTGTCATTTCTGAAATCTCTTCATAGGAAAGTTGCTGAATATCGCGCAGCACCACCACTTCCCTGAAGTTTTTATTCAGCTTCATAAGGGCTTTCTTTAGCTGCTTAATGCACATTTTTTCGTGCAGGGAATCGTCTTGCAGAATACTGTTGTCCTCCAGATCCATTTTTCGATCTTCCGGGTCACCCGGATCTTTGTGAATGGTCACAGTCGTCATCCTCTTCTTTTTCTTATACAAACTTTTGGCAAGGTTAAGTGCGATGGTATACATCCAGGTCGAAAATTTGGCAATTCGTTCATAGGAATGTCGGCTTCGGTACACCCGGAGAAACGTCTCCTGCACCAGATCTTCGCAGTCCTGGTGGTTGTGGGTATAGCGATAAAGAAAGTTGTGAAGGCGGTCGGTGTACCGTTCAACCAGCAGGTTAAATCCCTCTTCATATCCTGCCTGAAAATGTTCCATCAGATCTTCATCACTGTAATCTTGCAGTTGGCTTCGTGTAAGAGCTTCCATAGTCGGAATCCCCGGTTTTATGTTGCGATTCACTCGTTTAAAGCGAAAACCAACGGCCCGATAAATACAGATCGAATCAGTTGATAATTCGCTTGATCAACAAGAGAAGAATCGTCGTGGGATCCACGGAGGTAAATCCTTTGGCAGCGCGGTCGGCGTCAAGCAGTGCTTCGAATACGCGAGGCATATCGCGAAGCTCATATTTCGAGGCATCCTGCCAAAGCTTGTTGAAGTACCAGCTGTTGCTGACTCCCATCGCTTCCTGGATTTCTGCCTTGGTATTACCCTTGGCGGCAAGACGTCGAATCTGCCAGACATTTGAAAACACGCTGTAAAAGAACCCCACGGTACGAATGATTTCTCCCGTGTCTGTCTTAGAGTGTTGCAACATCTGTTCCGCTATGAAAAGCGACTGCTCCAAATCACGTGAAAGGAGGGCATCTTTGAGCTCAATCGCCCCATACTCTCTGTAAAGGCCGATAATTTCTTTAACGTCGCTTTCGTCAATATTTTCAGAAGTGTCTACAAAAGTACACACTTTATCTATTTCTGTGGACACCAACTGCAGGTTTTGACCCACAAACTGGGCCAGCATCTGGGCGGCACCTGGAGATATTTTTTTGCTGTGTTCGCGCTGTGTCCACTCAATGATCCAGTCGGGCAGCCGCCAGTCGGGGATCTCCTTGAACTGGTAGAAGCCCACATTCTTATTTTTCTGAATCGCTTTCCCAATTTTGGTCCTCCCGTGTGGCTTTTTGGAATCAAAGATTACCAGCAGAGTGGTCGGATTGGGATTTTCCAGATAGGGCAGCAGGTCGTTGACAGTGCCACCCCGGCCGTCGGACGATGCGGTGGCAGTGCCCAGGTTGCCGAAATCGCGGAGTACCACCACGCGGTACTCGGCCATCATCGGATAGCTTCGAATCACCGAGAGAAGTTTTTCAGGCGTAATATCCCGCCCGTAGAGAAGATCAAAGTTGAAATCCCGGTTCGTTTCGGGAACAAGCGACTCGGTAGCCTTTTCCAGCCGATCGAGAAAGAACTCCTCTTCCCCGCAGAAAAAGTATACTGGTTTGCGGTCATCGCTCTTGAGCGCCTGCAGAGCATCCCGAAATTTTTCTATGCTGGTCTTTTTAGCCATGGCTGGGAAAATCTAAATTAGTCAGTCCAAAATCCATTTTTTCGACTAAAAATGATTGAATTTGAGAGTTGTTTTCCTGCGGAAAAACAGAGTTACATGCTAAAATTCGCCACGCTTAGCTATACGACAACAAGCTTATAGCATTTGTTAACCATGTTCCAAAGGCCGAAGATCAACCCTTTTTTCGATCCGGTTTCGTTCAAAATATTGAGGCCCACCCAGTCAATATGTTCTTTTAACGCCCGTCTTTATCTTTAGGGGCCTTTGCAGAACCTGCCATTTTGTTGGGAGGCGGTTGTTCCACCGACCTTGGCGACCTTTTAACGGGAGCACAACTCCCTCAGAACGAGGAATTGAGGGTTTGGCAAAGCCCTTTTTTAGAAAAGAGGAATGCATTAAGGGCGCAGCCGACCCAGCATCCGGGGAAATGGAATCGTCTCACGCACGTGATCGAGTCCGCAGAGCCATGCCACGGTGCGCTCCAGTCCCAATCCGAAGCCGGAGTGCGGTACGGAACCATAACGGCGTAAATCGAGGTACCAGTTGAAGAGATCTTCCGGCAGTTCGTGCTCCTCAATCCGCTTTTTCAGGGTTTCCAGGTCATCCTCGCGCTCACTGCCGCCGATGATTTCGCCGTAGCCCTCCGGTGCCAGCACGTCACAGGCCAGGGCCAAATCTACATCTTCGGGATCCCGTTTCATGTAGAACGCTTTGATTTCGGCCGGATAGCGATGCACGATAATCGGGGTTTCGTACTGCATCATAAGGATCGTCTCGTCACTGCCGCCGAAATCGGTGCCCCATTCAAAATTCAGCGCCGACTCTTTCCAGGTCGGGATATTGCGCAGATCCTCTTCAATCTGGTCCATCCGCGCGGCAATCTCCCGAATGCGTTCATCGATCTGGGCTTTGCGCCACTTTTTGGCCGAGCCCCGCTCCTTCCGGATCTCCTCTCGCTCCTTCTCCAGCTCGCCGTATTCCTGCTTTCGATCCTCCGTCATCTGTTCCAGCAGGGCAGCCGTTTCATCGCTTTTGAGGGTCTCAACAGCCTCGGAATAGGAGATGCGCGGGAACTCATTATTTACAACCGACTCGAGGGCCGCTGTATCCCGTTCTAGAATATCAAGCTCTCTGGAGCGTCGGTCGAGCACCTGCCCCACAATCGCCTTGATAAAATTCTCTGCCAGATCCATATTCATCTCCAGGTCGTAGTAGGCCATCTCCGGTTCCACCATCCAAAATTCAGTTAGATGGCGGCGCGTTTTACTCTTTTCGGCACGAAATGTGGGGCCAAACGTGTAGATGAGTCCATGTGCCATCGCCATCGCCTCCCCATACAGTTGTCCGGATTGTGTGAGATACGCCTTTTCATCGAAATATTCCGTTTCGAACAGTGTGGTGGTGCCTTCGGCGGCGTTGCCTGTAAAAATCGGGGCGTCCATCTGAACAAAATCGCGCTCCTGGAAAAACCGGTGAATTGCCCAAATAATTTCATTGCGCACCCGCATGGCGGCCCACTGCCGCTGGGAGCGCAGCCACAGGTGGCGGTTCTCCATCAAAAAATCGACCCCGTGCTCTTTGGGAGTGATCGGGTAATCCTCGGCGATCTGGTGAACCCTGATATCAGAAACGTGCATTTCGTATCCCCCGATACTGCGCTCGTCCTTGACAATCCGGCCGGTTACCTCCAGCGAGCTCTCCTGGCGCAGGGAGTCTGCCGCCTGCCAAACGTTTTCAGCCACATCCTCCCTTGAAACAACGCACTGGCAGATGCCGGTGCCGTCCCTCAGCTCCAGGAAATACAAGTTTTTGCTGCTCCTGTAGTTATAAACCCACCCTTTGAGCGTTACATCCTGATCTTCGTGATCGGCTAGATTTTTAATATAGATCATTGGCACCAAATTTAGCTGATTTTTTACAGTCGTTCATGTATGTGAAATGCCGGATAAATTGAGGCAAAATGTATCCAAGAATAGCAGTTATTACAAATACAATCAAAGGAACAGGTAGCGGGTTTTGATGGAACCGGGGTTAACGGAGTACAACTCCCTCGGAACGAGGAATGGAGAGTTTTGCAAAGCCCTCTTAAAAGGGGCTGGAACATCGGGGTATTTTTCCTTTTAATTGACCGCAATAGTTTTTAATCTTGGAACTTATTTGTATTGTCGATATATGAATTGGAAAACGATTTAAGCAGATATTCAGCTCTAATGGCTTTCAACAAGAATATTGTCCTGGAATCTAAAGAGGACGGAAAATTGCGACGGAGTATTTTACATGACGGATCCGGTCAGCTCACCTACGAGATCCGGGAAATTGTTGCGTTCGCCAATAAAATAAAGGAGCTGGGTGTCTCTATAACGTGGGAAAATATCGGCGACCCCATCAAAAAGGGAGAAAAGCTGCCCCGGTGGATCAAGGATATAATTATTGACCTGGTGGAAGACGACAGCAGCTACAGCTACAGCACCACACAGGGCAATCCCGAAACCCGCCGTTTTCTGGCAGATTTGGTCAACGAGCGTGGAGGCTGCCAGATTACCGAAGATGAAATTATCTTCTTTAACGGACTCGGGGATGCCGTCGGCAAGATATTTGGCTACCTTAAGAGGGAAGCCCGGGTTATCGGCCCCTCTCCTGCCTACTCTACCCACTCCTCGGCTGAAGCGGCCCACTCGGGGTATAAACACCTGACCTACAAACTTGATCCCGATAACAACTGGATGCCGGATATTGAGGATCTCAGAAACAAGGTGAAATACAACGATTCGATTGCCGGTATGCTAATCATCAATCCCGACAATCCCACGGGAGCTGTATATCCCCGGGAGGTGCTGGAGGAGATGGTGGCTATTGCCCGGGAACACCGGTTATTTATGATCTGCGATGAAATATATGCCAACATTATCTACAACGGGTCGGATACCGCTTCCTTGAGCGAGGTAATCGGCGATGTACCCGGCATGGCGCTGCGCGGAATTTCCAAAGAATACCCCTGGCCGGGTGCACGCTGCGGTTGGATCGAGGTCTTCAACCAGGACAAATACCCGGCGTTCCAGACTTATATAAAAACACTGATCAATGCAAAGATGCTGGAGGTCAGCTCCACCAACCTGCCCCAGCTCTCCATTCCCCGGGTGATGGGAGATCCGCGGTACCGAGACCATCTGGAGCAGCGCAAGCAGATGTTCCGCGATCGCGCGCGGCAAGCCTACGAGATCTTTTCAACAGTGGATGGAATCCAGGTTATCAAACCGCAGGGTGCTTTTTACATGACGGTGGTATTTGACGAAGAGATCCTGGACAATACGCAGTACCTTCAGATAGATGATCCCCGTATCCGCGAACTGGTTGAATCCAACGTTCTGGAGGTAAAGCTGGACAAACGATTTGTCTATTACCTGCTCGGGGCCACCGGCATTTGCGTGGTGCCTCTCAGCGGATTTGCCAGCAACAGAAACGGGTTTCGCCTTACTCTCCTGGAAAACGACCCCGATACGCGCACAAAAACCTGGAATACGATCGCCGAAAATATCGAATCCTACCTTTCCTCTTAAATTTTATTCGATTTATTTGTTGACTTCCTAATTTTTTTAGGGGATATTTGCATTCGATTTAAACGAAACAAACAAAATACATCGACGAAAAAGCAGATCTGAGCCCCGTTACAGCATTTTAGGACCGCCCTTCTCTTCTCCTAATTAATTTATGTCGTATAAAACCATTTCCTCAGTTAGTACTGACCAAAGTAAAAATTAATTTATTTTTTTAGTTGACAATTAATTTTAAGCTAAATACTTTAGGAACTGTTTTGAGAGATCAAAACAACTTTAGGTTAAAACTCAATCTCAACTAAACTAACTGGACAATGATTAAATACTGCATACTGATCCTGTCATTTTTATTGACCGGGGTAACAAGTGCATTTGCTGCAGAGTCCGCCGCCCTTCAGGACGCTGTCACGCAAACCAATATTAACTACGTTTGGACTATTCTTGCCGCAATTCTGGTCTTCTTTATGCAGGCCGGGTTTGCACTTTTGGAAGCCGGGTTCTCTCGCTCTAAAAATGCAGTCAACATCATTATGAAAAACTTCATGGATGTTGGTGCAGGCGGATTGGTCTTCTTTATTCTTGGTTTTGGCCTGATGTTCGGTACCACCGCCGGAGGGTGGATCGGTACGGACGGGTTTTTCCTTTCCGGAATTGAAGGTCAAGATCAAACATGGACCTGGGCATTTTTCATTTTTCAGGCCGTATTTGCGGCAACCGCCGCTACAATTGTGTCAGGAGCAGTGGCTGAACGGACGAAATTCACTGGCTATCTTGTCTTTTCGATCCTGATTACAGGTGTAATTTACCCCATTTTCGGGTCTTGGGCCTGGGGTGGTCTGTTTAATGGAAGCGGGTGGTTGGAAAACCTCGGCTTTATCGACTTTGCCGGTTCTACGGTCGTACACTCGGTAGGTGGATGGGCAGCACTCGCTGGTGCCCTGGTCGTGGGACCCCGCGTCGGCAAATATGATGAGAACGGTAATCCCCAGCATATTCCCGGTCACAGTCTGCCTTTTGCCGCTCTTGGAGTGTTTATCCTCTGGTTTGGCTGGTTCGGGTTCAACGCCGGATCTACCACGGCGGGAGATACAAGCATCGCCCTTATCGCCATGAACACGTTCCTTGCAGCCGGTGCCGGTGCCACATTTGCCATGATCGTCACCTGGTTGAAAGATGGAAAGCCGGATGCCCCGATGACGATTAACGGTGTACTTGCCGGACTGGTGGGTATTACCGCTGGTTGTGCAAATCTTAGCCCGGGGTTCGCAATTATTGCCGGGGCCATTGCAGGTATCATCGTTGTGTACGCCTCCGAATGGCTTGAGAAGTTCGTTGACGATCCTGTAGGCGCCATCGCCGTTCACGGAGTTTGTGGTGCATGGGGAACGCTTGCAGCCGGACTTTTTGATACGACGGCCGGACTTTTTGGGACCCAGGGATTCGCTCCCTCTATCATAGGAATCCAGCTGTTGGGTATTGCAGCCGCCTTCTTGTGGACCTTCCCGATTAGCTACGTCCTGTTCAACATTATTAAGTCTACGGTCGGACTTCGCGTCAATGGAAAGCTTGAAGCGAGGGGACTTGACCTCCACGAACACGACAACCGTGCCTACCCTGAATTCGTTGGAAGCGACGAATTTATCGAGGGTGAAATCTAATTCTCACAAAAAAGAAGTCGACGGGAGTTTACTTGGCGGTTACTCCCGCCGGCTTCACATAAATATTCAACCACTGTACTAACCAATGATTAAACATTCTATCACAGGAAATATTATGACTAAGAATACCAACAACAAGTTTTTTAAATATTTATTGACCGGACTTTTTGTAGTTCTTTTTAGCATACAGTTCAAACCGGTTCAGGCACAGGAACTGGACACGGGAGTGGATCTCTACAGCACCTATGTATGGCGTGGTGTTGCGTACTCGGGTCCCTCCATTCAACCATATGTTGAATTCAGTTCCGGAGGATTTGCTCTTGGTGCCTGGGGTTCCCAGGGGATCGACGGCTCGGTAGCGGACGGGACCGTTGGTTTTCAGGAAATGGACCTCTATACCGGCTACACCTTCGATTTCGGATTAAGCCTCGGGGTCACCGACTACTGGTACCCTGGAGCCACTACGCCCTTCTTTGAGGAGGACAGTCACGCCTTTGAATTAAATGGCGGATACACCGTCGGCGATCTCTCCCTCTCTGCAAATTATATTTTCGCGGGAGGTGGATCTGCCGGTGATGACGTCTATTTTGAACTGGGCTATTCTGCCGGTGGAGCCGATCTTTTTGTCGGTGGAGGCGACGGCTGGCACTCCTCGGATGGAGAATTCGATATCGTTAATGTCGGTATCGGCACTTCAAAAGATATCGAGGTTACCGAGAGCCTGACCATTCCGCTCAATGGATCGGTTATCCTGAATCCGGACACCGAACAGCTCTATATCGTTGTTGGAGTGTCTCTATAGACCGTTAAATAACGTTACCTGATGGGAAAATTTTATCATTTTCCCGTTCAACCACGCATCCGCTTGCAGTACTTAACCGTCTGTGGGCGGATGTTTTTTTATATCTCGATTATTTGCCAACCGACCCGGGATTCACAAAAACAGCATTTTTCAGAGCACCCAATCAATTGCGAATTATCCGGCTATAAGGTATCCTCCATCAATCTGCACCTTCAGGTATTAGCAACGCTTCAGAATAGAGTTCTGTATTAAAGAAATTTTCTGCAAAAGCTTTGATCTCCCCCGCTTCCACCTGGTCGATCTCCGCGATCAGCTCATCGATTGTGATATAACGGTTATAATACAGTTCGCTTTTCGCCAACCGAGACATCCTGTTGCTCGTACTTTCCAGCGACAGCACCAGCTTTCCCTTCAACTGCGCCTTGGCTTCCTGCATCTCCTGTCCGCCGATGGTATCCTCCTGTAATTTCCGGAGCTCTTTATCGATTAATTCGCGTACGTGATTCACATATTCCAGGTCGGTTCCCACATAGATTCCAAACAACCCGGTATCCTTGTAGGACTGGTTAAACGTGTTGATTGAGTAGCAGTAGCCAAACTTTTCACGAATATTCTGGTGCAGCCGGGAGCTCATCCCCCCTCCCAGCACGGTATTGGCCAGCAGCAGCCGGTATTTGTCGCGGTGATCGAAATCCAGGCCTCTTCGCCCCACAATCAGGTGGGTTTGCTCGATAGGCTTGGTATAGGTCTGCCGCTGTGGTTCATACTCATTCAGGGGTTGCTCCTGCTCCTTTTTCTCGCGTGCCGGTAACTCCCCGAAGTACCGGCTCACCTCATCCACCACCCGTTCGTGCTCCACGTTGCCGGCAACTGCCACCAGCAGATTCCACGGCTGGTACCGGTCATCCATATAATCGTACAAGTCGCTGCGGTCAAAACTTGATACGGTGTCTTCATAGCCGATCACCGGCCGCCCGAGCGGGTGATCCTTGAACACGCTTCCACTGAACTCCTCAAAGAGGTAGTCATCCGGGCTGTCGCGGTACATTTTCATCTCCTCGATGACTACTTTTTTTTCTTTTTCAATCTCCTCTTTTGGAAATGTGGGATGAAGTACCATATCGGCAAGAACATCCAGGGCGCGATCAAGCTTCGTATTCAGACATCGGGCATAGTAGCAGGTATATTCTGATGAGGTGAATGCATTCAGATACCCGCCCACCGATTCCATGCTCATCGCTATATCATACGAAGAGCGGCTTTCCGTACCTTTGAACAGCATATGCTCCAAAAAATGGGTAATCCCCGCCTGGGCGGCGGTCTCGTTTCTGCTCCCCGTTTTGACCCAGATGCCGGCAGTAACGCTTTTTACGCTTTCGATATTTTCAGTAACGATCGTCAGGCCGTTATCAAGATCTGTTTTTTCAACAAAATCAATTTCATTCACATTGCGCATTGAGGTCATAATAAATCTCTACTTATTCTCTACTCTGTTTTTTTAATGATTTACCGTCTGTGCAGTGGCATTTAATTTATAAAAAAAGCCGTTCTTTCTGAGATCAGAAAGAACGGCATCCGTTTTAGGTGTGAAATTAACTAAACAAAAAGCTTACTCTTCATCGCCGTTTTCAGGAATCAGTGCTTTCCTGGACAGTCTGAGTTTACCGCCCCGTTCTACTTTGAGCAGCTTTACGTCGAGCTCGTCACCGACAGAAAGCACATCACTTACATTTTTGACATGAGAGTGATTGATCTCAGAGACATGAAGCAGCCCATCTTTTCCAGGTACAATCTCAACAAAAGCGCCGTAATCTTTGATCGCCTTCACCGTACCGTGGTAAATAGCTCCCTCTTCGAGGTCACCGAGGATCTCCTTGATACGTTTCTGGCAGGTCTCGGCCTTCTCAAGGCTGTCGGCGGAGATGGTAATCAGTCCCTTGCCGCGCTCTTCATCTTCCTCCACGTGAATTTCCGTGTCGGTTTCGCGCTGCAGACCCTGAATCACTTTGCCTCCCGGCCCAATAACGGCCCCGATGTCATCGGCATCGATCTCCATTTTGAGCAGTTGCGGTGCAAAGCGCGAAAGCTGCTCGCGGGGTTCGCTGATGGTCTCACTCATTTTATCCAGAATATGGAGGCGTCCAACCCGCGCTTGCTCCAGTGCACGCTCGAGTACTTCAAATGAGATGCCCTGCACCTTCATATCCATTTGAGTGGCAGTAATCCCCTCGTGGGTCCCTGCCGTTTTAAAGTCCATATCGCCCATAAAGTCCTCTTCACCACGAATATCAGAGAGAACAACCGCATTATCATCATCCCCAACGATCATTCCCATGGCGATGCCGGCCACCGGCTTTTTGATAGGTACACCCGCATCCATCAGGGCCATCGAGCCGCCACAAACAGAGGCCATCGACGAGGAACCGTTGGATTCGAGAATGTCAGATATTACGCGGATGACATAGCCAAATTCATCAAACGAGGGCATCATTTTCTTTAATGCGCGCTCTGCAAGGTGACCGTGGCCGATTTCACGCCGTCCCGGTCCCCGCAGAAATGCCGTTTCACCCACGCTGAACGGGGGAAAATTGTAATGCAGGAAGAAATGTTTGGCCTCTTCGTTAAACAGCGTATCTACGGCCTGCTCATCTTTCTTGCTGCCCAGGGTTACCGAAACCAGCGACTGGGTCTCTCCCCGTGTAAAGATCGCCGAACCATGTGTTCGGGCCATATATCCCACTTCCGTCCAAATATCGCGGATATCTTCCGGGCTGCGACCGTCAATTCTGCGTTTTTCATTTAGTATCAGTCCGCGGAGTTCCTCTTTTTCAATATCCTTGCAGATATTGCGGATCGTATCTTCCTCTTCGGCCAGCTCTTCATCTTCTTCCACCAGCTTGTCAACCGTTTCATCTTTAACCGCCTTCAGCCGGTCGCTGTACTCCTCTTTTCCAAGTCCGGTGGTGACGATATCGTGAATTTCCGGCTGAGCCAGTTCGCAAACCCTGTTCTTGAGCTCTTCATCGACCTCTTCCGGCTCAAACGAACGCTTGGGTACGCCAAACTCCTCGCGCAGCTGTTCCTGGAACTCGCACAATTTTTGAATAGCTTCATGCCCGGCTTTGATCGCTTCGAGCATTTCCGCCTCGGAGATCTCCTCCATCTCCCCCTCCATCATAATAACGCTGTCGGCTGTACCGCCAACGATCATGTCGATGTCACTTTCTTCCAGTTCGGAGATCGTGGGATTGATGACAAACTCTCCGTCGATGCGGCCTACTCTCACTTCCGCCATGGGCCCGCCTTCAAACGGGATGTCGGAAATATGCAGTGCTGCCGAAGCTCCTACCGCACCAAGCACGTCACCATCATTTTCGCCATCTGAGGAGATTACCGTACAGATAATCTGGGTTTCATTGTAATACCCATTGGGAAACAGGGGGCGAATAGAGCGATCGATCAGTCGGCTGGACAGGATCTCCTTGTCTGAAGGCCGCCCCTCGCGTTTGATAAATCCACCGGGAAATCGTCCGCCGGCCGAGAAGCTCTCCCGGAGATCAACCGTTAGCGGGAAAAAGTCCTGTCCCGGTTTTGCTTCCTTGGCACTTACAGCGGTACACAAGACCATTGTGTCGCCCATACGTACTACAACTGCACCATCTGCCTGTTTGGCTAAGCGGCCTGTCTCTATTGACAGTGTCTTACCGGGTGCAAACTCAATATTTTTTACTTTTTGTTCCATAATTTTATCTGCGTCAAAAATTCAAACTAACATGTTTAAAGGCCTTTTCTAACCTGCCGCCGGGGCAAAACCATATATAGTTGCTGGCCATACATAGAAAAAAGGCACGTTGAAACAACGTGCCCCGGCTTTGAAGAAAATTATTTTCTGAGTCCAAGTTCGCTGATTAGCTCACGATACTTTTCAATATCCTTCTTTTTCAGGTAGTTAAGCAGGCGACGCCGCTTTCCCACCATCTGAAGCAATCCACGTCTGGAGGCGTGATCCTGCTCATTCTCTTTCAGGTGCTCGGTCAGTTGGCTGATTCGTTCAGTGAATACGGCAATTTGCGCTTCGGTTGAGCCCGTATTCTCCTTGGAACCGCCGAACTTTTCTATAATCTCTTCTTTTCGTTCTTTCGTTATTGACATCTGCTAGTAATTCTTAATTATTCAGTCGTTAAGGATAGATACTTTTACCTCAATATTAGCCAACAAAGATAAACTATATACAGATCGTTTGCAATATTTCAGGCATTCTTTAATATGGCAATCGATTGTTCCTTGTCCTTTCCAAGCTGGGTTATTAATTCCTCCACCCCGTTGAATTTTGTTTCATTCCTGATCCGCTTTACAAACCGTATCTGGATGGTCTTGCCGTAGATCTCCTTGTCAAATTCAAAAATATTGACCTCAAGGGTTCGTTTATCCTCCCCGTTGAATGTGGGACGGGTCCCGATGTTCATCATTCCGCCATACCACGTTCCCTCCACGCGCACTTTTACGGCGTAAACCCCGTCTCTCGGAATGATCTTGTTGGGATGCTCCGGCTTTATATTCGCGGTGGGATAGCCGATCTCTTTCCCGCGCTTGTCTCCGTGGATTACGGTGCCATTCAGCATATAATAGCGTCCCAGAAGGTCCGTCGCCAGCTCTATGTCCCCATCCTCGCTGATAGCGCGCCGTATGGCCGTGCTGCTTACCGTTTTATCGCCGACCTCCTGTTTGGAGACTACATAGGCATCGAAACCGAGCCGGTTACCCAATTTTTCGATGGTCTCAATGGTTCCCTCCCGGTTGCGGCCAAAATGGTGATCATAACCGATGACGAATTCTCCTACTCCGATCTTCTTGTAGACAATATCTTCAACAAATTCTTCGGAACTCAGCAGGGAAAAATCGCGGTCAAATGGAATGACGACCATCTTGTCGATGCCCAGGTCCTCCAGTATCTCGCGGCGTTCCTGAAGCGTCGTCAAAAGCTTGATTCCCTTTTCGCCGGGACTTATGATTTCTCTCGGATGCGGGTCAAAGGTCACGATAACACTGCGGGCGTTTCTTTTTTCGGCCTTCTTCAGGACGGTCTCCATAAGAACCCGGTGGCCTTTATGCACCCCGTCAAAAGTACCCACGGTTACCACCGAATTTAGATCACGTTCCACATTTTCCAGGAATACGAGTTCTGCCATAGTTATGATAATTCCATGTTGCCAAGTTCATCAATTGTAAGTGCATCGCTATTTGAATAGTCGCCGATAGCTGTTCGTTCCAGTGCGGAAAGGTACGCCAGACTCTCCAGGTAGATGCCCAGATCGTGAGCCATTGAGCGGATGTAGGTCCCCTTTCCACACCGAATTCTCAGTTTCAGCACCGGAAGATTGAAGTCGAGGATTTCGGTTTGATGGATCGTGACCTGCCGGGCATGGCGTTTCACCTCTTTTCCCTCCCTGGCCAGCTCGTAGAGCGGCTTTCCCCCGTACTTGAGAGCCGAATACATCGGGGGGACCTGCTCGATGGTGCCTGAAAAATGAGTTTGGAGTATTTTCTCGATGCGCTGCCGGGTAATATGTTCGTACGGTGCCGTTTTTTCGATATCGGTTTCAGCATCGTAACTGGGGGTAGAGCCACCGAAAGTGATCTCAGCGGTATACACTTTTTCCAGGCGCTGCAGCTGCTGAATACTTTTGGTCGCCTTGCCACAGCACACAATCAGCAAACCCGTTGCCATCGGATCGAGGGTACCGGCGTGGCCGACCTTTTTAACATCCAGCGCTTTGCGTAGATATTTAACCACATCGAAACTGGTCCACCCTTTCGGCTTATTGACAAGAAAAGCAGCCCCGGAATTATAATGATAGGACGAGGTGGGAGGATTAGATTTTGAAAAAAAGGTGAGCTTGGAAAGCGGAATACCTCTGCCCATGACCCCTATTCCTGTTGATCATTATTACGTTGCTCGCGCTCACGTCGAATTTTTTCAAACAGATTCTCCATTTTGTTTACATAGTCGGCGGTTTCATCTTTCACAAAATTCAGTTCCGGAATTTTACGAACCTGGTGGCGAATTTTCGATGCCAGTTCCTTCCGTATGGCCGGCAGGTGTTCCTCAAGATGATGGTAGATCGCATCCTCATCCCGCCCGGGCGCATAAATACTGATAAACACTTTGGCTATCATCAGGTCTTCCGTCATACGTACGGCTGTAACCGTGATAAACGTGCCGGGTTTCTGGTACTGCCGTTGAATGATATTCCCGAGATCACGTTGTATTACCGCTCCCAGCCGTTCAGTTCGAATACTCATTGGTGAATTTATTTTTTTTAGAAAAGCTTATCCGTGGGGTAAAACCCGGACCCTGCACCGATCAGCTGCTTTTGCGGGCATCTTCCAAGGTTCGTTTCTCTTCGACAACCGCGTAGTTTTCGATGACGTCTCCGACCTTAAGATCGTTGTAGTTGACGATGCTGATACCGCACTCATAGCCGGTCTGCACCTCTTTTACATCTTCCTTAAATCGCTTAAGCGAGTCGATCTCACCGTCATAGATAACGACACCGTCACGAACAATCCGCACCGGGTTGTTTCTGACAATCTTGCCATCGGTTACGTAACAGCCTGCGATGGTTCCGACGCTGGAGACTTTAAAGATTTCCCGGACCTCAGCATTTCCGACAAGTTTTTCAGAAATTTCAGGCGACAACAGCCCTTCCATCGCATCCTTGACTTCTTCAACGGCATCATAGATAACGCTGAACAGCCTGATGTCGATCTCTTCCTGTTCGGCAACACTGCGTGCATTCGAGGTTGGCCGCACCTGGAATCCAATGATAATAGCATCGGAAGCGGAGGCGAGCAGAACATCAGATTCGGTAATAGCGCCCGCCCCGGTATGGATAATATTGATTCCCACCTCTTCGGTACTCAATTTTTGGAGGGACCCGGAGAGCGCTTCAATAGAACCGTCCACGTCAGCCTTGATAATAATGTTGAGTTCAGAAACCTCGCCAAGCGCCATTCGCCGCGACAAGTCGTCGAGCGTAAGATGTTTGGTCTTGCGAAGCTCCTGCTCCCGCTTGATCTGCTGGCGCTGATTGGCGATCTCTTTTGCTGTTTTTTCATCCTTCGTAGCCACCAGCTTATCCCCGGCCTGCGGGATGTCATCAAAGCCCATCAACTGGATAGGGGTAGAAGGACCGGCATGCTCCACGCGCGCTCCGTGCTCATCTTCCATGGCGCGTACACGACCGAAGCAGGGCCCGGCAATGAACGGATCCCCCACATTGAGGGTGCCGTTTTGTATCAGGACGTTGGCCACTGTTCCTTTTCCTTTGTCGACCCTGGATTCCAGAACCACGCCATCAGCCCGGCGATCCGGGTTTGCTTTCAGCTCCATCAGCTCAGCTTCGATGAGTACCTTCTCCAGCAGGTCGTCGATGCCTTCGCCGGTTTTGGCTGACACCAGTGCCGCCTGGTTGGTACCGCCGTATTCCTCGACAATCACATCATGTTCTGCCAGCTGCTGCTTGATCTTATCTGGATTGGCCCCCGGTTTATCCATTTTGTTGATAGCGACAATGATAGATACACCAGCCGCTTTCGCATGGTTAATAGCCTCGATCGTCTGCGGCATCACGGCATCGTCCGCCGCAACAACAAGAATAACAATGTCGGTGGCTTGCGCCCCGCGAGATCGCATCGCGGTAAAGGCCTCGTGACCCGGCGTATCCAGGAAGGTGATCTTGCGCCCGTCATCAGTCTGAATTTCGTAGGCACCCACGTGCTGGGTAATACCGCCGGCCTCGCCTTCGGCCACCTTGGCCTTCCGGATATAATCGAGCAGCGAAGTTTTACCGTGATCGACATGCCCCATCACGGTAATAATGGGAGCCCGGGGTTCAAGATCTTCCGGGTCATCCTCTTCAAGTTCAATTTCTTCGATCATCTCATCGGCGTCGACAAACTCCACTTCCTTGTCATACTCTTCGGCGACAAGTTCAATGGTGCTGGCATCCAGGCGCTGGTTGATAGAGACCATCATGCCGAGATTCATGCAGGTGGTGATCACGTCATTTGCTTTTACTCCCAGCAGGTCGGCAAGATCACTTACGGTAACAAATTCGGTAACTTCAATTGTGTCCGCTTCCAGCTCTTCAAGTTCGGCCTGCAGCTGTTCTTCCTCCTCACGCTCCTCGCGGCGTTGACGACGTCTCTTCTGCCGTTTACTGCCTACCGTTTCGGAGGATTTCATCTTCTGCATGGTCTCGCGCAGCTTCTTCTCTACATCGTCCTCATCAACGCGATCTCTGCGACGGCTTCTCTTCTTTTTACTCTTCTTATCCTTCTTCTTTTTCTTGTCCTTACGCCCTTTGGATGACTCATCGTCATCATCGTAACGGTCTTTTTTGCGCTTCCTTTTTTTCCTGCGCTTGCCAGAGCTCTTGGAACCCAGGTTTACTTTTCCAACGACCCGCGTTCCTTTCAGCCGACCCGCCCGGCCTCGTATTATTCCCTCTTCGTCTTCCTCCTCGTCCTCCTCTTCTTCACTTTCATCTTCATCCTCGTCGTACTCTTCATCATACTCGTCCTCGTCCTGATCGCCGGCCTCAGCTTCCGTATCAGTTTCATCATCTTCATCGCCGGTATCTTCATCTTCGTCTTCGGCTGCTGTTATTTCAGGCTTTTGATCTTCAGCGACCGTTTTTTCAGGCTTCTCTTCTTTTTCTTCCAGTTCTTTGGCCGACACTTCTTCGGCAGGCTCGGCTTCCGTTTTATCCTCTTTCTCCTCTTCTTTTGCAGTCTCCTGGACTTCAGATTCAGCCTTACCCTCTTCCTGCTCTTTTTCATCATCGGGCTGGCCGGATCGGGCCTCGACCTTCTCCTCTTCAATATCTTCGTCTGCTTCTTCCTGAACCGCTTCAACGTCCTCCTGCTCCTCATCGTCGTCTTGAGGCTTGAGACCGGCTATCGGCTCCTCTTCAACTTCTTCATCTTCAGGTTCAAGCGGAAGGTCTTCGTCAATAGGTTCGAGAAAATCCTCGATGGAAACGCTTTCATTCCGGCTGGCCTTAATCTGCTCACGCCGGCTTTCATACGCCTCTCGCGCTTTTTCATGCTCCCTGCTGCGTTCCTTGTCGGCCCCATACACCTCTATCAACACCTCGTACATTTCAGAGGTGATTTTGAAGTTTGGCTTGTTGTCAACTTTAAAGTCCTCTTCCCTGAGCGTATCTACGATAGACTGCGTAGACACATTAAATTCCGAGGCTACTTTAAAAAGCTTTTTTGGCTTGTTGTTTTTGGTCATAAAAATATTTTATCGATATACCTGAGTAGCTCCGTAAGATATTCAGATATAAAGTGTATTTAAAGTAATTTAGAAAAAAGTATTCACCTGTTTTCAAATACCGACGAGGGAGAGTTACAGGCTATTCCTCATCTTCAAACTCATAGGCGATAATATCAATAATACGCTCGGCCTCCTGTTCATTTATTTTTCCCTCCGTGCGCCGGACAATCTCCTCCTCGTCCAGTTCAAGTACGGCACGGGCGGTATCGCATCCGATATCGTGGAGCAATTCGATCACCTGCGGACCAAAGTCGATTTCAAATTCCTGCAGATCGATGTCATCCTCCTCTTCCACTTCACGGTAGACATCAATTTCTGTGTCGGTCAGTTTGGAAGCCAGCCTTATGTTAACGCCCCCCTTGCCGATCGCCTTCGACACCTCGTCGGCCGGCACCAGAACATCAGCGTGCGAGCCGTCGGAGCTTAATTCCACACGCAGAACCTTGGCCGGCTGCAGGGCCCGCTTGATGAATTCGTGCTTGTCGTCAGTATAATTTATCACATCAATATTCTCATTTTGCAACTCGCGGACGATCGCATGGATCCGGATCCCCTTCATGCCCACGCAGGCGCCCACCGGGTCAACCCGTTCGTCGTGCGAGCGCACCGCCACTTTTGAACGGTCTCCGGGCTCGCGGGCGATCTCCACCAGCTCAATTATTCCGTCATATACTTCCGGAATCTCATTTTCAAACAGGCGCTCCAAAAACAGCGGGGATGTTCGGGAAATAATAACCGCCGGGGTTCCTCCCTGCCGACGAACCTCCTTGACCACCGCCCGGATCGTATCTCCCTTGCGGTACCGGTCTTTGTAAATCTGTTCACTTTTGGGAAGCACCAGCTCCACCCCGTTGTGATTGACCAGGATCTCCTTGTTGCGCACCTGGTATACGTCACCGAGCACAATTTCTCCGACCCGATCGCTGTACTCCTCAAAAATATTGTCCTTTTCAATCTCCCGGATCCGCTGGGCCAGCTGCTGGCGGGCCATCATTACCGCCCGGCGGCCGAAGTCCTGGATTGAAATTTCCTGGGCAAACTCATCATAGAGTTCGAGATCTGGATCGTGTTTTTGAGCCTCTTCAAGAGTGATTTCGGTAACTTCGTTGGTGAACTCCTCCCTGGGCACCACCTCGCGGATGTGAAGAATCTGGATATCGCCTCGGTCGGCGTTGATGATCACCTCGAACGCGTCATCATTCTCATTGTATTTTTTCCGAATCATGGTCCGGAATACATCTTCCAGGATGGAGAGCAAAAGATCCTTGTCGATATCTTTATCTTTTGCGATCTCGGCAAATGACTGTACAATCTGTTTTGAAATATCGTTGTCCATGTATTTAGCTCCTCACTCTAATCTCTAATTAATCGATGGAATGATCTTGGTTTCTACCAGTTGATCAAACCCGATGGCCTGGGTTGAGCCATCTTCTTTCTCAACAAAAATAGATGTTTCATCAATTTCCCGGAGAATCCCTTCCACCTTACGGTATTCTCCATCTGATTTGTATTTAATCCGTGCCTTTCTTCCCCTGTTTTTGGGATACTGGCGCCGATCCGTCAACGGGCGGCTCAACCCGGGGGAAGAGACATTCAGGCGATACTTTCCATTTATAAGTTCGTGTGCATCCAGTAAAAAACTCAGTTCGTTACTTATTTCTGCGCACTCATCCATATTGACACCGCGATCTTCGGCATCAATATAGACCCAGATTATGGTTTCATTTCCGCCTTTTACCTCGGCATCCACCAAAAAGAAATCGGTTCTTTCAAGAACCGACTGGGCCAACTCTTTCAGTTGTGCAATAACCTCGTTTGTCACCGTTCTTCGAGCTTTAAGTACAAAAAAAAGTGAGAACCTCCCGGCGCTCACTTAAATGGAACGTAAGATACCCTGAAAATGGCTAAATTACAACTACGACCCCACCTGGCCGCTCCGCCTCAATACTGAAGGATCTCAGCAATTCTGCCAAAAGTGATTTCAGTCGAGCTCCGGGCCCGCGGTTTAAACCGCAGAGCCAAAACCGGGGCCGGGGGTGGCAACAAGCTTCCATATATACAAATTGCCGGGATATCTGCGTCGCACAACCATTTAATCTTCCTGCTCCACTCTAACCCCGGCTTCAATTTTGACAGAATGCTTTGGAAAATCAGGATTTTGTACAATACCACAGCCCGAGCGCATTCGAAATCGCAGTTTATGCCTCATAAATAAGAATTTCGAATATGCGAAAATACCGGAATTGGGAAACAACGGGTTTACAAAGGTCTCTTGACAGGTGCAAAGCCTGTTTAAATCATCCCTGAATATTTTTTATTGATTTAGGGCCGGGAATAGCTAATTTGTACACCTCGTTAGCTGTAAGACGTACTCTGAATTAGTGAATTGCTGAATTTCAGTTAGTATACTATACGGATGAAAAGGTCAGGATTTTCTCTCATTTTAGATTGCCCCGGTTCGGGAGCTTTGCAAAGTCCGCCTTTACAAGGGGTGCTGAATTCCGGATCATCTCAACCCTTGTTGCCAACGAAATGAAAAATACGGAACACTTTTAAGGTGACAGGTATGAGATAGGTGATGTGCAAAAAACCATCTATTTCTCTCCTGTTAAGTAGCAGCACAGGGACCTTCTGATTATCCGGATTAATGCACCCAATATGTTTTAAATGAATTCAAAATACGACTGATACACCGCCATGATTATTAGCTTGATCAGCAGGATGCGGTCTTTCTGCCCGCCCGTCCTCAAAAAAATGCCTCTGCTTCTGTTTCCTTTACTGATGCTGGGATGCCAGTCCCAAAAGTCGGACCGTTCAAACGAATCTCAACAACGGGGACGTACCCTCGATTATACCCGTCAGGTTACCTTTCTGAGCTCATCAGGCGAATCCATTGTCACCGTTGATGTGGCCGTGGCCGACAATGACGCTGAACGCAGCGCCGGTTTAATGGATGTAAACCAGTTGCCGAAAAACAAGGGCATGCTGTTCATCTTTGACAACGAAGAGCCGCGCAGCTTTTGGATGGCAAACACCCCGCTTTCTCTGGATATTATTTTTATTAACGAGAAAATGGAGATTGTCCGTATCCATCACAACACCCAGCCGTTTACTGAAAACAATTTTGTGTCAGAAGAACCGGCCAAATATGTGGTAGAGGTCAACGGTGGCTTCTGTGTAGCTCATGATATCCAGGAAGGGATGAGCATTACGTTTTGACAGCGGGCATTCCAAGAGAGCCGTTAAGAGGACCAATGCAAACCCTTAGCCCGGATTTCTCACGAGTATGTTGGATAAACATCATGTAACTTCATGGATGACCATAACTTATCCCATTTCTTACTGCCCAATTATCATTACAGTCTGTGATAGGCGGCGAAAGTGGCCTTTCAGCTGCGTTGAAGGACAAATCACCGGCTCAACGTACCAACGTACGCCTGCACGGCCCTTTGCCTTGCTGAAAAACAAATTTCTCGGTGATAAATCCGGGTTAGTTCCTCGTTCTCAGGGAATTCTACTCCCGCTTAAAGGGTAATAAGGTCGGTGGTAAAACCACCTCCAACAAAATAGCAGTCCTGTGAAGATCCCTTTCATTCACTACCTGCCAAAACTTGTACTTTACTGGATGGAGACAAATCAGATCCCCGGTTTCGATTCATTTCCCCGCCAGTTCCAGAGAGACTTTTTCCTGCTTGCTTCTTTAACGAGGCTTGAGCAGCGAGTTCCTCTGGAGAAGGAGGAAGGAGAATTTACTCACAGGACAATAGTCCGGGTATCATTCTTCGAAATAAAAATGGGAGATTTAACCGGTAAACGCGTTTCAAACCAAATAAGAAGGCCTTAAAGCCTCTTTACCGTCTCCAGCCACGCCTGGGCCATCAATTCAGCGCCCGCCATTGTAGGATGAACGCCGTCGGCAGTCCAGTAGACAGGTTCCACCTGGCTGGATGCGGAGTCGAAGACCTGCTGGTAAGGGATGAATGCCGCCCCAAACTGGTCGGCCACCTGACGTGCCACCTGCTGGTATGCGCTGAAGTCGGGGAACCAGCGGTCATCCACGGCTGTGCCCTCGTCCACAACAAAAGGCTCACCGATAACCAATGTCACATTCGGCAGATCCTGTTTAGTTCGTTCCAGAAGAGCTTTTAAGTCATTTTCATAGATTTCTACTGTTCCGTCGTAGTCGTTCAGGGTATGCCAAAAATCGTTCACGCCGATCAAAATGCTCACCAGGTCCGGCTTTAGGTCCAGGCAGTCTTCCTGCCAGCGGTCAGCCAGCTGAAAAACTTTATTCCCGCTGATGCCCCGGTTGTAACACCGTAATTTTTTTGCCGCCATCGCGTAACGAAGTTCGGCTGCTGCAAGGAATGCATACCCGTGCCCGAGGGCCCCGGGATGGTTGGGAGCATCATTCTCCCTCTCTCGCCCCGCATCGGTAATGGAATCACCCTGGAACAGGATCGTTGCTCCGTCAGGCAGGCCGATATCAGAAGCTTGGACATCCGGGGTGCCACGGGAGCTCCAGAGCATTGATCCCATCCCCATTGCTACAACTGTTGCGGATGTAATGTTTTCTAAAAAGCTGCGACGTGTGTATTTATTTGTCATAGTATAGATAAAATAACTGTGTTAGCGAGTTTGGATTACCAAATGTATTACATTTTTTGAATCAAAACCCAATACTGCGGCACCTGTATGAAAGTCTGTCGAGCAGGGTTTATCCCGGATTTAGGTGTCTTGTGAATGGAAGTGTGCTTATTGTCTCCTCAACATTTGCAGTATAGCAATGTAATGGATCCTGCCCGGGTTCCGGGTTGTAATCCCGGGCAGGTCCTCTTTTAGAATGAAATTTCATTGCTTAGAGTACGGATGAGGCTATGTCAATATCGGCCTGGGCCCAGGCGCGGTCAAATTCCTGTTTGACTTTTTGGGCTTCCTCATCCCTGTTTTGTGCTTTCAGGCTTTGGTAAAGTCCCATGAGAGACCAGCCGTTATTCTTCAGTTTATCAAGGTCCTCTCGATACACCTGCTCAGCGTCGGCGGCCCGTCCTGCTTTCAGCAGCACGGCTCCCAGCGTCTGTCGAACGGGGATGTGCCAGGCAGCAGGTTCGCTATACACAAGCATATCTTCGAACTCAACTCCCTCCTCAAGCAACCGAATCGCCTCATCATAATTTCCGGTGGCTGCTTCAATTTCACCAGCTACCACACGCTGGGCCACTTTTACTATGCTCGATGTGGGATTGGTGTAATTTGCCACCAGTGACTCCAGCTCGGGATCCTCCATCAACATGTTAAGAGCCCTCAGCTCCTCTTCTGCTTCTTTTATATTTCCCTTCCGGACAAAAGCGACGCCCCGCGCGTAGTGCCAAACAACCAAGTTGTGCTTGTAGGGGCTGGGATCGGGAATTGTCAGAATATCATTCCACCTTCCGAAACGAAGGTAAGCCAATAGCGGTGTGGAATAGTAATCCTGCAAGAACGCCAGCGTATTGAGCATGCCAACCGGGACCTTCTCAGCTGTTTTCCGGGCTGCTTCAATTGCGGTTTCACTGTTTCCCAGAAAGCTTGCGGCCGACCATAAAAAGTGGATATTATGCGGGAAATAGCCAAGCGGGTACATTCCCTGGGAGTAACACTGCGAAATGTAATCTTCGTCAGCAGCGATGGCTGCAATGTTGGCTTTTGCCGCATCTTCATAGCGGCCCACCCTGATAAAAATGTGTGACGGCATATGCACCAGGTGACCCGCGGCGGGCATCAATCCGCCCAGCACTTCGGCACTGGACACGGCCAATTCCGGCTGCGGAAGTTCGACCATGTGAATGTAAAAATGATGAGCGCCGGGGTGACGCGGATTCAGTTTGATCGCGGTTTCCAGGGCCTCCTTTGCCTCAAGTGTACCGGGGTTGGGGTTTCCCTCGTTATCCCAATAGTTCCAGGGCATGGTATTCATCACCGACTCCGCAAAAAGAGTAAGCAGGTCGGGATCTTCCGGGTAAGATTCGGCGACCTCCCGCATCGCCTGCATGTAGGCCATGTTCAGGGTATGGAGGTCGGACTGCAGCTCGGGACTGGTCCGCTCTGCCAGGGCCAAAATCAGCGCCTGTTCCTTTTCATTGGCCTTGTCGATCAGGGCGATCGCCTGCTGGATGGCGTGGTAGGCGTTGGTTTTGCGCTGATCATCCGGGAAGGGATCATTAATATTGGGTCCCAATGCATACGCCTGTCCCCAGTGCGCCATCGCAAGGCCGGGGTCCAGCCGGGCCGCTTCGGTAAAGGAACGGTGGGCCTCCGCGTGGTTAAAGGCATAAGCAAGCTTTAACCCCTGGTCAAAATAGGCCTGGGCCAGGTCGTTATTCGTGGAAACCGGGTAATGGTGATCACCCAGATTATCAAACAGCGGAGCCAGCGGCTCGGTGGAGGGTTCAGTGTCATATTGAAACGTGACGGCTGTTCCCTTGTCTACCTTGCTATCCAGCGAAACAAACGCGGCTTTGGCAAGGTCTGCCAGTTCATTGCGACTGGTGCCCTCTTCTGTACAGCTATAAAAAACAACAGAAGAAATCGTTACCATACATAGTATTAGTAAACCAACTTCCTTTTTCATGATATGTGGATATGATTAGTGGTAAAAGAAGTGCTCTTTTCAGGCTTGTATTATACTGTTTTTACTATACTTAAGCCACTGAATTAAGTTCCTGAAACTGATTTTGTCTATCAAATTCGTACTGCTACTTTCTGGTGTATTCGCTCTTGGTCAGGCGGTATTGAAGGACGGTACAATACCGGTCGCCTTTTTTAATATGGTCTGCAAGCGTGCCCTCTTTAACCATCCCGTTTTTAGTCATTACCCGTCCTGAAGCGGGATTCTTTACCAGGTGGATCGCGTAAATTTTATTAAGGTTTATTTCATTAAATCCAAATTCTAGTATCGCTCCCACGGCCTCAGTAGCGTATCCGTTTCCCCAGAATGGAACACCGATCCAAAATCCCAGCTCTGCACGGTTAAACCGGGGGTTAACTTCCAATCCCGCTGCACCAATGAAGGCGTCATCGGCCAGTTTGCAGATTGCAAACAGATACTTTGATCGATCTTCAAAGCCCTTGTTGGCCATATGCACCCACGATATTGCATCTTTTTCCCTGTATGGATAGGGAATACTGAGCGTCATCTCTGAAATACGGAGATGATTAGCGTATTTTGTAATGCATGGGATATCCCCAGCGTTGGGCTTTCTCAGGCGAATTCTGTTTGTTTCTATAAGAGGGAAAGAATCCATACCACCGGGCGTAATTTGTCTTTATTTTGACCTCCGGGATAATTTCTTGTTATAAAACCAGAGTAATCCCATGGCGACGCCCCACTGCAGGACAACGGTAGCAACAGAAAATGAGCTAAGTGGATTGTACCAGCTCTCGGGAGCATATGTTGAAGCGCTCAAATAGATCCACCATACCAGCAGGGATACCACCTCTACCGGTACCACATATTTGATAACCACCTCCCACCATGCCCCCAGCGTGTATCTCCTGTTGTCGGTATTGACCAGGGTATTGCGAAATTTTGCAGGATCAAATTTTATGATGGCAAATGACATAAACGCCCCGGAAACCATCAGTCCGACTCCCCAGACAAAATCCTGGTTTGCAAGGAAATCGACCGAGATAGCCGAGGGCAAACCAAACAAAAATCCCGTCGTGCATACCGCAACCGTTGCTTTGGTTCTCTGCAATCCCAGGTCAACCAGAACACGGCTGGCCAGCTCAATCATGGAGATCAGCGAGCTGAAGGCCGCAAAAGTGAGTCCCAGAAAGAACAATATGGCAAAAACAGTTCCCGCCGGCATCTTGAAAAAGAGCTGTGGCATCCAGATAAACGTCAGCCCGGTGGAAGCCGGACCCGAGGTTTTCATCACATTGAGAATCTCCCCGTTGGTCATCTGGGGTGAGAGCGTACCAAAAACCGTTGTAAATATGATAACGGCGGCCACCAGCGAAACGAGGTTGTTCCCGATCCCTGTCTGAAAGGCGCTGACCGTGATATCATCCCGCTTTCGCATGTAGGCGGCATAGGTTAGGATAAGTCCCCAGGCGGCCCCGGTATCCCACGCATTTTGCGTGAGAGCCTCCAGCCACAGTTCTGGTTTGCCCAGAGTAGACCAGTCGGGCGTAAAAAGATATTGCAGACCGGCTTCGCTGCCCGGCAGCATCAGGGATCGTACCAGAGAAACAATGAGTACCAAAAGCAATGAGGGGATTAAAACTTTATTTATTCGCTCGATTGATGCAATCCCCTTTACTACCACATACCCTCCGCCGGTGATCATAAGAGCATGCATCACCAGGGGCAGCAGGGAGTCCTGGAACCCCTCCCACATCATGTCGGCATGGACCATTGTCTCGGGCAGACCCGCGGTGATGGAGGCAATCAGGTAGTACAGGCACCACCCGGCGACAACGCTGTAATAGAACATGATTGCGGTAGCCACAAAGCCGATAAATCCTCCCATCCAGCCAAATCTTTCTCCCACAAGATTCACAAATGAACCTATAACCCCTTTGCGCCCGTGCCGCCCAATTCCGTATTCAGCAATAATAAGCGGAATAGAAAACAGGAACAGAAAACAGACCCACGCAATAAGAAACGCCCCTGCCCCCTCCTGACCCCCATTTTGCGCCGCAATCCGCGGGAATCGCCAGATGTTACCGGTGCCAACGGCAATGCCCAGTACACTCAGGATAAGTCCCAGCTTCGAGGAAAAGAGTTCATTTTTACCCGATGTTGTTGATGGCATGTGATAATTATTATCGATTACATGGTTCCCGCGTAAATTCCTTTTTAACCAATTTTAAGCAGACAGGCAAGCGGGCCGATTTCAACCTTTCAGCGATTTTATGGAGCAGCGGCGGCAAGAATTTTAACCCGATTTATTCTACTTGCCGTTCCAAATAAAATAACTCAAAATCTTGCTCGTTCTGTTTTCTTCGTACATGTAAAGGGGTCCCGACGGGCATCTATTAATTATTTTGATTCCATACAGCCGATGCCTATTATTGCGTTCACGCTAATTATTGACCTTAAATTAGTTAAGTAAACCCGATAAAATCACCGGATGTTTAACGATCACAAATCGACCAATCGTACCCTCGCTCTTTTTGTTTTTCTCGTTTCCCTCGTCCTTTATATGCTTACCATGGCACCCACAGCAAGTTTTTGGGATGCGGGAGAATTTATTGCCGTTGCACATGGTCTGCAAGTAAACCACCCGCCGGGAGCACCGTTCTATTCCCTGCTGGGACGCATCTTTTCCATGTTTATGCCCACCTCCTATGTGGCCGTAAGCATCAATTTTATTAGTGCGCTGGCGTCCGCCCTGACGGTCATGCTCCTGTACCTGATCATCGTACGGCTGGTGCGGGAATGGCAACCAGATCCCGATGCAATGACGGGATCCGATAAAATCGGGATGTTTGGCGGTGCGATACTCGGTGCCTTCACCTTTATGGTAACCGACACTTTTTGGTTTAACGCCGTGGAGGCGGAAGTGTATGCCCTCTCCATGTTTTTTACCGCGGCCGTGGTCTGGATGGCCCTCAAATGGTCTGAACACCACGAAGAACCATACAGCGAACGCTGGCTGGTTCTCATTGCCTACATGTTCGGACTGGCCCTGGGCGTACACCTGCTGAATCTGCTCGCACTGTTTTTTGTCGCACTCGTTATCTATTTCAAAAAGCAGGATGTGACCCTTCTGTCGATGGCTGCCGTCGGGGTTGTTTCGGTGATCTCGTTCCTGGTGATTTACCCCTTCACCGTCCAGATGCTCCCGAGTATCCTTGATAATATCACCCGGGCCAGCTACGGACTGATCGGTCCCGTCTTTTTTATAATCCTGATTATCGGGGGGCTCTGTTACGGACTCTATTATACCCACACGCGGGGGCACCGTATTGCAAATCTTGTCATGCTCAGCTATACCATGATTCTCATCGGGTATTCGTCCTATTCTGTCATCTTTATCCGCTCCATAGCTGATCCTCCCATCGACGAGAACGACCCTGAAACCGTCGAGGCGTTCATCAGCTACCTTGAACGGGAACAATACGGGCAAACGCCGCTGTTGACCGGCCATACCTATGATAATGCGCAGGGGCGCATCAACCAGCAGGAGCAGGTCTTTTTCCCGCGTCGCTATTCCCCGCAGCATCTTCAGCAATACTCGGAGTACAGCAGCGACTGGGACTACTTTCTGGACTACCAGCTGAACCACATGTATATCCGGTATTTCAACTGGAACTTCATTGGCCGCGAGGCCGATATCCAGGATACGGGATGGCAGGCCGGATTTTCCGAGAGCCCGTATGAAGACAATCCCGCTCACAACAACTATTTCTACATCCCGTTCCTGCTTGGGTTATTCGGCATGATTTTCCACTTCCAGAAAGACTGGAAGCGTGCTCTTTCAGTCCTCGCGCTATTCATAATGACCGGCTTTGCCATTATCATTTTCCTGAACCAAACCCCGATGCAGCCGCGCGAGCGTGATTATGCGTATGTGGGCTCCTTTTTCGCTTTTGCCATATGGATCGGCATGGGAGGGGTGGGCATCGTCGAGCTCATTAAGGAATATGCCCGCGGGAACAAGTATCTCTCCTACGGAGTGCTCGGGCTGCTTTTGGCGGCTGCCCCGCTCTGGATGGGATACCAGAATTTTGACGACCACGACCGAAGCGAACGTTACGTCGCTCCCGACTACGCATGGAACCTGCTGCAGTCAACGGCTCCGAATGCCATCCTTTTTACCAACGGGGATAATGACACCTTCCCCCTCTGGTACCTCCAGGAAGTGGAGGGCGTGCGAACGGATGTGCGGATCGTCTGCCTCAGCCTGCTCAACACCGACTGGTATATCAAGCAGCTGCGCGACCAGTGGTCGCATGAGTCGGCCCCGCTGCCGATATCCCTGACGGACCAGGAGATCAGCGAAATCACGCAGAGCCTCACGTTACACGAGCCTGATACGATCAACATCCCCGTAAATAAAGAACTTCTTCGCAACGCTTTTTCCGGGGACGACGCGTTTAAAGAGGCCATCGGGGTCAAGCCGGATACTTCCCTGCAGCTGTACCAGGAAGGCACCGATTTTGGCATGCCGGTAGATTCGCTTGACAATGAGGTGAGCTGGTACTACCAGGGACGCTCTGCGGGACAGGATCAGCAGGGCAACCCGCGTTACTACACGCAGGTGCAGGACAAGGTTATTCTGGACATCCTCGAAACCAACCAGTGGGTACGGCCGGTATATTTTGCCAATACGGTCTCCCCTTCCAGCCAGATGAACCTTCACTCCTACTTCCGTTTCGAGGGGAAGGCCTTTCGTGTTGTCCCCAAAAAACATTCCGGGGCGGGTGGTTATGGCTGGATGAATACGGATATTCATACCGATCGACTTAACAAGTTTCGATTCCGAGAATGGAATAACCCGGATGTCTATTTTGACGAGAATATTCGCCGCATGCTCGGAAATTACCGGTATGGCATTACCCAGCTGGCAGAAACATTCAACAAGATGGGCCAACCCGACAGTGCCGCCAAATGGCTGGCCTGGGGTGAGCAGAAGATTCCCTTTCACCACGTACAGGATAATGTAAACTCCCTGGTGCTGTACGCCTATGCCTACGCCAAAAACGATGCCACCGACAATGCGCTGGAACTTGCTGAAAAGGGTACCGAAAAGATTATCGACGACCTCTCCTATCACATGCAGCGGTACGACCGGCTACAGGACCGCATCATGGAACTGGATGCTGCAGCTAAAAGTGCAAAACAAAGTGCTGATTTGGAGGCACAGGGACGACTGCGTAGCCAAATTCAAAACGTGGTCTCACAGCGGCAAAGTTTGGGTAACGAAATCGGGTACAGTATCAGCCATTTGACCATTCTTCAGCGCATATACTACATGGCCGGGGAAGATGAGCAGGCCGGCGCACTGGCTGAACGCGTGAATGGAATTACGATGGACCGCATCGGACTTCCCACCTCCGAAGAGGAGAACAAGGCCCAGATCGAGCAGTATAATATCGACTAAATTTCTTATTACCGACAGGCACCGTATATTGAGCATGTTGAAATAGTCGAACAGGTTAACAAAACCATGATACACGAATTCACTAAAGAAAATATTGATGCCATCGCCGAGGTCCTGCAGACAAAGGCCAAGCCCCTTGGAAATGACGTATTCCGGTTTGAAGTCTCCGACCAGGCGGAGGGGCGGCGGCTGGCACTGGAAATTCACCTCGGGATGGAGGTCAATGACCAGCGGATGAATATGGTGTCGGTGTATGCCCAAAATACCTTCCTGCAATTGCACAACTGCACCGCCTTCATTGCCAGCGACATGCTCAAACAGGTTACGTTCTTTGGGCGGCAGCAGAACATGACCTCCGGACTTATTGTAGAGCAAGGGGCCGGATGCAGCCTCTATGCCAATGTGGAAGAGGCCATTCTGAACAGCGACTTCACCCAGCTTCCGGAAGACCTTATGATGTGCGCCATTGCCCTCTCCCTTACGGAATCGATCGACCTGGATGACTTCTCTTTTGACGATGAGGAAGAAGATTAAAGGGATAAAGGATTTTACCGTATGCCGCTTAAAGAGACGGATGTAGACCTGTTTAACGAGTCGGGCCGCCCGGTGCCTGTCAATGAGCGAATAGCCCGCAAATGTATTTCCGAGGTCGCCCGGCAGGAAGCCTGTTCGTTTAGCATGCTTGAGCTGGTATACGTGGATGAGGAAACGATCAAAGAGGTCAACATCAAACACCTTGACCACGACTATGTGACTGATATCATTACCTTTCGCTACGATGAGGACCCATCTTCCATAGATATCGAAGGAACCCTGTTCTGTTGCGCCCAGCGAATTGCCGAACAGGCAGAGGAGCTTGGTCAGGATGAAGTCACGGAATTCAAGCGCGTGCTGATTCACGGCCTGTTGCACCTGGCTGGATATGATGACCGCACCGAAGAAGATCGACTGGAGATGCGGCAGCGGGAAGATTTTTACCTTGATTTTGTTTAGTCATGGATCATGGGTCATGGATTGTGGTTGTGGGTTGTGGTTTTTTTTGAAAACGCAATCGGAACATCGTGGTTTGCATCTCGCAGTGATCTTGCAACTTCACGGATCTGGATTTAACAGTGGATACCCATGAGTGAACAGCCTCCAGTAACGGAACCCGGCAACCAAAGTGCTTTTGAGGTCGCTAAAAGCAAGACCAAAACGTACGCCCGCAATCTGTGGGATATTGTATCGCGCTATGCTGTTGTGGAACTGCCGAAGGAAACCGCCGCTAAACCGGAGGTTCCACCCGCCCGGTTTGAATATCGGCACAAAGGCTGGCTGGCACTGCTCGGCTTTTTCCCCTATCTGCTGGCATCAATGTTTGTAACCTCCTTTTTCTGGGACTTTCAGAATCTGCAGCTTTCACCAATGGGTTTACAGCTTCAGCTTGAAGGCTTGCTCAGGATATTGAGTATCAGTGGACTGATCGGCTTCTTTACCAACTGGCTTGCCATCACCATGCTCTTCAAGCCTTCCCAAAAGCGGCCTATACTGGGGTATGGTCTCATCCCTGCTCAAAAAGAGCGGATTGCCTGGCAACTCTCACGGGCGGTCTCCGACGACCTGATCAACCCGGAAATCATCAAGCAAAAGATCCATGAATCACAGCTTATAAGCCGCTACCGCGAAGAAGCCACCGCATACCTGAAAAGCATTATCGATGATCCCTCCTTCCGGGAGGAATTAAAAACCTGGGTCGTCGAATACGTCGATGAGATGATCGCCGACCAGGAGATCCGTTCTGCTATTGCAGAAAAAATTCTGCTTCAAATAGAAGAAGCCGTAGAGAATAAGTCGATTGAAAAAGTGGCCCTGAAAGCATATTCATTTATCCGGGGACAAGAGATGCAAAAAATTATTGAAGAGGCTCTTATCCGCCTGCCCGGTTCGGTGGAGAGAGGGCTCGACAAGGTGGATGACCTGCTCGATCGCCTCCCCTCCTCCCTTGAAAAGCACAGCGATGCCATCGAAAATATTGTCACCTCCCTGCTGTATCGCCTTGTAAATCAGCTTGATGTGCAGGCGCTTGTCGAGGAAAAATTAAACGAATATGACGAACAGAAACTCACCAATATTATTCGCGGCGCTACCAATGAGCAGTTGAAATATATCCAGTACCTTGGTGCAGTTCTGGGCACAATTGGCGGATTTGTAATCTGGGAGCCGCTCCTGAGCATTACGGTGCTGGGTATAGTCGGCGGGTTGATCCTGATGGCGGACCACCTGATATTTCAATTTCACAATAGTTAAGCTTCGAGACTTAAAATAAATTATTTTAAGTCTTATTACTTAAATAATTTATTTTTAAGCGTAAAGGCTTATATTGCTAACCGGGTTAACTTGGATATGTGGAGAATCGCTTTTCAACCTGAAACAGGCGAAAATTAGCTGAATGAAGAACAAAGAATCAATATACGCGGTAATCACCGGAGATGTCGTAGATTCCTCGAAGGTAGATCGCGCATACCGCGATCTGTTGATCGACACTCTGAAAGAAGCGTTTAGCCTGGCAGGAACCCTGACCCGTAAAAAAAACTGCTCTGTATCCTTTGATATTTACCGGGGAGACAGCTTTCAGGGAGTAATCACCGATCCCTCATTTGCGCTGCTGACCAGTCTCGTTATACGTTCCAGCCTTCGCAAAGCACAGCCCGAGAGCAGCACCATCAGCTGGGATGCCCGGACCGCGATCGGGGTAGGTCCCATCGACTATCTCCCGGATGAAGTTTCAGAAGGAGATGGCGAGGCTTACCGGCGTTCGGGCCCCCTGCTCGACAAGATGAAAACCGAACAGCGGCTCATTGTCAACACCCCGTGGGACGAGGTCAACAAAGAGTTAAGCGTACAATCTGCCCTCCTGGATGCGATCATCGCCAAATGGTCACCCAACCAGGCGGAAATTGTGCTTGAGCTGATTGAGGGTAAATCCAGAAAAACGATTGGCAGGGAATTCGGCATTTCGCAGGCAGCGGTCCATTACCGCGTAAAGGGCGCCGGCTGGCATGCCGTTAAAAAGTTTTTAGATCGCTATCAATTTATCATCCGGAAGCAACTCAAGACATGATTAGTCAACCCGAAATACTGATCCTGCTGCGCATAATAACGGCCCACCTGCTGGCCGATTTCCTGCTGCAGCCCGAGCACTGGATCCACAAAAAGAATATTCGTGGCGTTCGGGCACCGCAGCTGTACTATCATGTTGGTATTGTGGGAGTGTTGACCTACCTCTTTCTCGCAGACTGGTCCAATATTCTATTGCCACTTTTTATCACTGGTACTCATTTTGCCATCGATTGGTGGAAATCGGGTCGCCCGCAGCGCGCCCGGTATTTCATCCTTGACCAGATGGCCCACCTGTTGATGATTCTGACAGGTTGGATTTTTTATATCGGCATTACTACAGAAGCGATCCAGTTTATAGAATCGGTGTTCACTTCACCCCCATTCTGGATTATCTTGATCAGTTATCTTGCTGCAACCTGGCCGTTTGGCTACCTGATCGCCATCATCACCAGGCGCTGGCAGCGGGAACTGGCCTCCGGCGACTCTCAACAGCTTGCGGGTCTCCAAAATGCGGGCATGTGGATCGGCTGGACAGAACGGTTTATTATACTCACTTTTATCCTGCTGGAACAGTACGGGGCCATCGGATTCCTCATTGCGGCCAAATCGATCTTTCGATTTAGTGGCAAGCTGGATGGGAACAGGGAGCGTAAAGAAGCGGAATATATTTTGATCGGCACGCTGTTGAGCTTTGCCCTGTCAATCGCCCTGGGCATCGGAGTGGCCTACCTGCTTGAACAATGGGGATGACCGGCCATCACCTGATAACTCGCCGTTCCGTCACTACCGCCGCAACTTTCACATCATACGGCTCGGTGGGTATCGATTCAACGATGCACTCTTCAAAGCATAACCCTGCCGACGGGGCCTCCGTGTTCGCCAGGAAACGGTCGTAAAATCCCTTCCCATAGCCAATTCGATTGCGTTCCAGGTCCGCCCCCACCATCGGTACGATTACAAAATCGAGCTCATCCGGCTGTACCTCTCTTCCATTGGCGGGCTCCAGCACGCCCCACTCATTTCGCTGAAGCGACTCAAAAGAATGCAGTTCAACATGTCGGAGCTCTGTGGTTTCGATATCCGTGACCGGCACAACAACCCGCTTGTTAGATGCAAGCATCCAGCGCAGCAGGGCGTGGGTGTCCACTTCACGGCGGCTGTTCATCGAAACGTAGCAGTGGACCGTGCGGCTGCTCTTGAACTCCGGAAGTGTCTGAAGGCGGGCCGTTATATTTTCGGAAGCTTTCTGGTAATCCGGCTCAGGGAGGCCGGCACGGAGATTCAACAGCCGGCTGCGAAGCTCCTCCTTTTTTTCTATAATACTCATCTGAACGCTACAAATAGATTAATTTATGCTGATCCAGCCGTTCTTTCTCTTCCAGCGTGTCAAGGAGCTGATCCCAGATATCCATCCCGTACTTATTCATAAAGTAGATGAATGAAACCGTACGTTCCTGCAGGGCTCCCTCCGGGTAGAGGTTTGCCTTGATCCTGCGGATGCGCTTCAGCTGCGTCTCTTCCTGCTGTTTTACGGATCGGTATACCTTGCCTTTCAGCTTGTCTAGTTCCCCAAAGTAGACCGCCGTAGCCTTCCCGGCCGCCCCTTCCAGGGTCGGATCGATCTCCCTGATCTCCGAGGTATGTCCCTCCGCTATTTGTTTTACTTTTTCTTTCCAGTCGCCAAATATAGCTTCGATATCATGCCGCTCCGTCTGGTCGACATACGCCGATTCAAGATCCTCGATACGCTGCTCGTACTCTCCCACCTCAAACGGCAGTTCATCCAGGATTCGACTTATCGCGGGCTCAATGATTGTGGCACTCATCCGGGGAAAAATGGCGGGCATGCTGCGTTCAAACAGTTCATACATCTTTTTCATCTGGCCGTAGTATGCCAGTTCTCCGGGTCCGGCTACATAGCCGAGGGTGGGTACCATCAAGTCCTGCAGGATCGGCCGGAGAAATACATTCGGAGAAAATTTTTCCGGATCCTCGTCAATAAGATCCAGCAACTGCGCCGTAGACCATTCACGACCACTGTCGGTCTTCCAGCTCTGCCCGTTCCGCAAAATTTTGGTCCTTCCGGCTTCCTCATCCAGGTAGAACAGGTTGGAATCGTAGACAGTGGCCTGCCGGTGGTAGTTAGTTTCCAGTTCTGATGATTGCTGCTCCAGGGCTTCCCGAATTTGGTCAGCCTCTTCAATAGCGTATTTCATGCAATGGCGCGCCCTCTGCTTGATCGAGTTGCAGTTACTCCCGGCCAGAATAAGCCCGTGTTTTGAGAACAGCTCCGCGATTAGCTGGCCAAAGGCGGTATCCAGCCGTGTGCCATTGGTGTAGCAGGAATTCAGCAGCGCCCACAGGTCGGCGGTAAAATCGGTCTCAAAAAGATCGTTTTCAATCTCATTTTTAAATAAATCGAATGAGTCATCCAGGGTGAGCTCGGCAACGGGCGGGTAGCTGTTTCGGTTGTATTCAAGGGCATGCGTCTTCAGGTCATCATGGTTGAGCAGGCGCACATGCTTTACCTCATCATAGTCGTGATCTTCATCCGCCAGCCAAAACACTGGAATGACGGGCCGATCGAGTGTTTGCTCCAGGTTATCTGCCAGGTGAATGGTCGTGACCGTTTTGAGGATGGTAAACAGCGGGCCCCCGAAAATCCCCACCTGCTGGCCGGTAACCAGTGCCAGCGAGCGATCTTCACGCAACCGGTCAATATTCTTCAAGGCGTTTGCATGCAGATTGAACCGCTCGTTAAACTGTTTGAGCAGCTCAGCGGTTTCCGCCCGGTCCTGGGGAGCTGTAATGCGTTCAGCATGCTGTTGAAGGGCGTCCATGTCAAATGGATTAGCCGAATAGAAATCGGACAGCTGAGCGTACTCACTCACATATGTTCTGAAAAGTTTGGTAAACGGTAACTTGTTGAATGGATAATTTTTTAACTGCAACTGCTATCCTTTAAGCTTTTTAATCTCATCACGGAGGCGCGCGGCTTTTTCATAATTTTCCGTGTCGATGGCGGTCTGGAGTTCATTCTCAAGCTTTTCCAGCTTGGTCATTTCACTGGCGGGCTTTTCCTCGCGAAGGGTCGAAATGTCTCCCTGGCTCTCCTCCGACTCCGAGATGATGCCGGCCTCTTCCAGGATGGTATCGGCTACATATATCGAGGCATCAAACCGGATAGCCAGGGCAATAGCGTCGCTGGGCCTGGCATCGAGCTCCATATGTTCACCATTTTTATTGTAAATGATCTGGGCATAGAAGGTGCCCTCGCTCAGATCATTTATAAAAACCTGTTCCATCTCAGCCCCAAAACTTTGGATTATATTTTTAAGCAGGTCATGTGTCATAGGGCGTGGTGGCTTGATATGCTCGAGCTCCAACGCTATCGCCTGCGCCTCAAACGTCCCGATAATAATGGGCAGGCGCCGGTTACCATGAACCTCGTTCAGTATTAAAGCATATGCCCCGCCGCTGCTTGGACTTGTGGAAAGCCCGAGTATTTCCATCTTTATTTTATCCAATGGTACCTAAAACTTTGGGTTGATAACTGCGGTTACTATGGCGTCTAAGTTACAGATTTTTAGCTTACACTTAAACCATTTACCCCACTTATTTAAACGATTAGTCTGACAGCTGTGTTCATTTTATTAAAACCTGAACAAAGGGAGTGAATAATCATGCGAAAGGAACAGATATCACCCGAGATATCCAAATTGCGGTGGGGAACGGTTGAACTTTCCGGTGGACAGCGCTACAAGGATGTAAAATTGTACCCGGGGGGGTCCCGCGAGTGGGACTGGAATGAGACCGGAACCAGTCATGTGCCCGGCATTCAGCCCGCAGATGTTGAAGAACTTCTCGAGCACAATGCGGAAGTGGTAATTCTTTCAAAAGGGATCAATCAACGGCTGCAGGTAAAATCGGAAACCGAGCGTATGCTCCAAAATAACGGGGTTGAATATCACATTCTGCAGTCAGAAAAAGCGGTAGATAAATACAACGAATTACGGAAAGACCGGCCGGTGGGAGCCCTGATTCACTCAACCTGCTAACACCACTACCAGGCGGCATGGAGAACCGGAGAAAACAACCTTATTTATATGAATTCTAAATAAAAAGTTTCTACCTAAATTATTCTCAAATTAACTCCCAGAGTCCTATATTCGCTGCCTGCAATTGCGTTGACATTGCATCGTAATGACCCTAATTTCTCGTTCCGTTATTGAACCAGAACAATGTTATGCTAGAAAATTATATACCCATTGTAATTACTGCTTCTGTTGCCATCGGGCTGGCGGTACTGCTGAACGTTCTTGCCCGTATTGTGGGGCCCTACCGGCCTAATTTAACGAAGCTGGAACCGTATGAAAGTGGCATGGATCCGGTTGGTGAGGCCCGCGACCGCTATTCGATCAGCTTTTACATGGTGGCTATGGAATTTCTGGTATTTGACCTCGAGGTCGTTTTTATCTACCCGTGGGCAGTACGATATTTGGATCATGGTCCGGGAACTTTAATGGTCATGATATTTTTTATTTTTGTACTTTTTGTCGGCTTGATTTACACCCTCAAGAAAGGCACGCTGGACTGGGATATTAAACGCAAAATTTTAGAAAATTGAGTTTATATGGGTCTTGAAAACACATTAAGTGAAGGTTATCTCACCACCAAACTGGACACCCTGGTAAACTGGGCACGCTCCAACGCCGCCTGGCCAATGCCGATGGGGCTGGCCTGTTGCGCTATCGAAATGATGGCGTTTGCCGGTCCCCGCTATGACGTTTCCCGGTTTGGCTCCGAGGTGATGCGCTTTTCTCCCCGCCAGGCGGATGTCATGATTGTAGCCGGATGGGTTAACTACAAAATGGCCCATGCCATCCGGCGCGTGTGGGACCAGATGCCGGATCCCAAATGGTGTATCGCCATGGGAGCTTGCGCTTCAACAGGGGGCATGCACCGCTGTTACGGGGTTGTTCAAGGCTGTGATAACTTCCTTCCTGTCGATGCCTACATTTCCGGTTGTCCTCCCCGCCCCGATGCGCTCATCCACGCCCTTATGAAAATTCAAGACAAAGTACGTACCGAACACTCCATAACGCTTGATACCTAACATGAGTCTGGAACTGAACGAACAATTTCAACGTGTTATCGATGGCCTCAGCGAAGAGTTCTCGGAAAAGCTTGTAGAGGTGTACCAGTCTACCGGAGACACCTTCGTTCGCGTAGATCCTGATGCCATCGTGGATGTCTGCCAATACCTGAAAGAGAAGCATCATTTTATCTATCTGGTCGATATTTTCGGGACCGATCGCTTTACTTCTGAAGATCGGTTTGAGGTAATTTACAACCTGCTCTCGCTGCGTGACCGGCTCCGCCTTTTTATCAAGGTATGGCTGCCTGAAGAGGATCCTGAAATTGAGAGCGTGACCGGTCTTTGGAAGGCCGCCAACTGGTTTGAACGGCAAACGTATGATATGTTTGGAATTCGCTTTACAGGTCACCCTGATTTTCGTCGAATATATATGCCGGAAGATTTTGAATACTTCCCCATGCGAAAAGAATTTCCTCTGCTGGGCATTCCTGGCTCAATTGAACTTCCAAGCTCAACTCCCGATACTGAATAGCTATGGCCATTCAAGATCTTACAAACAAGGTAAAACCGAAGTTTTTCAAGGAACACCAGGAATCGCTCTACAAAAGCCTTGAAGACAAGCATACCACTATTGAGATGCTTGAGGACGAGGATCCCCTGAATACCAAGATGGTTCTCAACATGGGACCACAGCACCCTGCCACACATGGTGTGTTGCGCCTGGTCATTCAGTTGAACGGAGAGATTATTGAAAAAACCAAAGTGGATATCGGGTTTCTTCACCGCGGTGTTGAGAAGATTGCTGAAAACAAGACCTACCAGGAGTTCATGCCCTACACCGATCGCATGGACTACCTCTCTCCCTATAATAACAATGTAGCACTCTGTACAGCCGTCGAAAAAATTGCTGACGTGGAAGTTCCCGAACGGGCCCACTACATTCGCATGATTGGCTGCGAGCTGGCCCGGATTTCCTCGCACCTGCTGTGGCTGGGGACGATGGTTATGGATGCCGGGGCCGTCTCCTTTTTTATATGGACATTCCGCGAACGAGAAAAACTCTACGATATTTTTGACCAGCTGACCGGTCACCGTTTCACCGTGTCACATGCCCGTATTGGCGGGGTAGCCAACGATATTACTGACGATGCGATGGCGATGATCAAGGATTTCGCCAACAGTTTTCCACAGGAACTGAAAGACTGGCACAAGCTGTTGGATCGCAACCGCATCTTCTTTGATCGTAATGAGGATATCGGCATCCTGGAAACGGAAGACGCCCTTCAACTGGGGGCTACCGGCCCCACCCTGCGCGCGTCCGGTTACGCCTACGACATCCGGAAATTTGCTCCCTATGCCCGTTATGACGAGGTAGAGTTTGAAGTACCCACCCGGCTGGAAGGCGACAACCTGGCCCGTTATTACGTGCGCATGGAGGAGATGCAGGAAAGTATCCGCATCATCCAGCAGTGCCTCGACAAGCTGCCGAAAGGTCCCGTCCGAACGGACAACGCCAAGCAGGCCTATCCTTCCAAGGATGAAGTCTACTATTCCATGGAGGGGATGATTCACGACTTCATGATGACCGACACCGGCATCTGTCCGCCCGAAGGAGCCGAATCCTACCATGCGGTTGAAGCCCCCAAGGGCGAACTTGGGTATTTCATACAGAGCGATGGAACGGGGCACCCGTGGCGGTTAAAGATAAAATCTCCTTCGTTTGCCAATCTCCAGGTACTCGAAGAGATTCTCGATGGCGAAATGGTGGCTGACACCGTCGTTATTATCGGGGGCGTAGATCCTGTAATGGGAGAAGCGGATAAATAGAAATTCTTGAATTTTTGAATTTATGATTTGTTGAATGAATTATAATTCAATCATTCAACAAATCAATAACTCTATAATTTTCATATAGATGGCTGAGCTGTCATTTTCAGAAGAAGAACTGAAACAGATTGAAAAAATAAAAGCCAAGTTTCCGGAAGTGAAACCGGCTACGCTGCCTGTCCTTTGGGTGGCTCAAAAAAAGTTTGGGCACGTGAAGCCCGAGGTACAAAAGCTGGTGGCCGAAACCCTGGATTTGCCTGAATCTCATGTACACGGAGTAGCAACTTTTTATACCCAGTATTACAAGGAAGAGATGGGCGAGCACGTGCTGGATGTCTGTACCTGCCTGAGCTGCCAGCTCTGTGGCGGATACGACATCTTGCAATATCTGGAGGAGAAACTTGGCATCCAGGCGGGAGAAACCACTGATGACGGCATGTTCAGCCTGCAGGAAGTGGAGTGCCTTGGCGCCTGTGGTTACGCCCCGATGCTCCAGGTTACCAACGGGCAATATGTCAACAACCTGACCAAGGAGAAAGTCGATAAATTGATTGAGGATCTGAAATCGGGCAAAAAGCCTGAGTTTGAATCGATGAAGATGCCTCAACTGGAAAAACGAAATCAAGCTGCATCGTAATTATGGCTTCAGACTGGAAATCTTACGAACCGTTATTAATTCCCGACATCCCCGGACTCGAACAAATCGATGTCTACGAGGAAAACGGTGGCTACGAAGCACTCAAAAAAGTTCTTCAGAAGGAAAAATGGTCGCCCGATGACGTCACCAACGAGGTGAAGGCTGCCAACATTCGCGGTCGGGGCGGTGCCGGTTTTAACGCCGGACTAAAATGGAGCTTCATGCCTGATCCCGACGGCGGCCCCCGTTACCTGGCATGTAATGGAGACGAGTCGGAACCCGGCACATTTAAAGATCGCAAGATTTTTGAGTACAATCCCCACCTTTTCATTGAAGGCGCTGCCATCGCCGCCTACGCCATGTCGATCACCACAATTTATGTCTATATTCGCGGCGAATACATCTCCTGGGTAGATATGTTCCAGAAAGCCGTGGATGATGCCTATGACAAAGGATATCTCGGCGAAAATATTTTAGGAACCGATTACAGCGTTGATCTTGAAATTACCTACGGGGCCGGAGCTTATATCTGCGGCGAAGAAACTGCGATGCTCGAATCACTGGAGGGCAAGCGGGGATATCCGCGCGTGAAGCCCCCCTTCCCTGCTCAGAAAGGACTTTGGGGACGGCCAACGACTATCAACAATATTGAGACATTATCCAACGTGCCGCTCGTAATCAACCGAGGTGCCGACTGGTATACCAGTGTGGGAGCCGAAGATCACCCGGGTCCAATTTTGTACGGAATTTCCGGTCATGTGAATCAACCCGGCGTTTATGAATATCCCAGCGGCGTACCGGTTATGGAACTGATCAACGACGTTGCGGGAGGCATCCGGGGTGGCAAGGAATTGAAGGCGCTGATTCCGGGCGGCTCCTCGACCCCGGTGCTGCGGGCCGATCAGCTCGAAGAGGTAACGATGAATGCCGAGTCACTTCGCGAGGCGGGTTCCATGATGGGAACAGCCGGCATGGTGGTAATGGATGAAGATACCGACATGGTCGATGTGCTCTGGCGGATTGCCCATTTCTACCATCACGAGTCATGCGGACAGTGCACCCCCTGCCGCGAAGGAACCGGCTGGCTCGAAAAAGTGCTGATCAAAATTAAAAACGGCGAAGGGGAGATCAAGGATCTGGACCTGCTGCTGGACCTAACCACCCAGATGGAAGGGCGAACGATTTGTGCTCTTGCCGACGCCGCCGCATGGCCCGTGCGCCATACCATCAACCGGTTCCGCGATGAATTTGAGGCCAGGTGCAAGAAATCGGTACACGCCGTGGCGTGATTTAGTTATTGGTTATTTGTTGGTCCGGATCTTTCCAGTAACAAGTAACTAATAACTTTGGTCTAAAGGAGAATAATTAAGATGCTGACGAGCAATTAAAACAAGGTTCAAAGCATCATAAACAGATTAACTACACAATGCCTGAAGTATTTATAGATGGAAAACGGTTCGAGTTTGAAGGGAGCCCTTCCCTGCTTCAATTTATCATGGATCAGGGCATGGAAGTTCCCTACTTCTGTTATCACCCCTCGATGTCTGCACCGGCCAACTGCCGGCAGTGCCTGGTAAAAGTGGGGCAGCCCGTGAAAGATCGTGAAACGGGTGAATTTGAACTGGATGAAAACGGAGAACGAAAAATTCGCTGGTTTCCCAAGCTTCAGCCCTCCTGCAAGATGGATGTCAGCGACGGCATGGTCGTCAAAACCCAGGAAGTGGATGAAGAGGTAGAACGGGCGCAGAAAGACAATCTCGAATTTATCCTCATTAACCACCCGCTGGACTGCCCGATCTGCGACCAGGCCGGCGAATGTCCGCTGCAGATCCAGACCTACAAATACGGGCCGGAAGGCAGCCGGTTTGAAGTCCAAAAAGCGCACAAGCCCAAACGGGTTCAACTCGGGCCACGCGTTACGCTCGATGCCGAACGCTGCATCAACTGCACGCGCTGTGTGCGTTTTACTGAAGAAATCAGTGGTACCGAACAGCTTACGATTGTATCCAGGGGCGACAAGAATTACCCCGCTACTGCTCCGGGCGAAGAATTTGATGATCCCTATTCACTGAACACTGTTGACATCTGTCCGGTAGGAGCGTTGACTTCGAGCGATTTCCGTTTCAAGGCGCGGGTGTGGGAAATGAACCAAACTCCCAGTATCGATATTACCAGTGGCAAGGGTACCAATATTGACCTGTGGACGCGTGACAATCTTATTTTGCGGATTACTCCACGCTTCAATAAAGAAGTCAATGAATGGTGGATGCCCGACGAAGCACGCGATGCCTACCAGAAATTTAATGAGAACCGGGTTTCCCGGCCCTCACTCAAGATTGACGGGCAACAGCAAGCCAGTACCTCATGGAATAACGCCATCGAAACATTTGCTGAAATTCTGGAAGCCCATGACAGCGACGACATTCTTGTTATCGGGAGTCCACACGCCTCGGTTGAAGAGAACTACTCGTTCAATAAATTTTTCAATCTACTCGGCGTTGAAACCGCCAAATTTGTTCCCCATATCGTCGAGGGATACGGTGACGATTTCCTCCTGACCGATGACCAGGCCCCCAACACCAACGGCTGCCGGTTGATTGACCTGGATGAAATAGATTCAAAATCCCTCAAATCAGCAATCGGGTCCGCCAAGGTGGTAATTATGCTTTCGGATGAACTCGTAGATCGCGAGGTCCTCACCTCCGCCGACCTGCAGGCTCCCTATGTTATAAGCCTGGCGACCAACAAAACCGAGACCGTTCAGGAGTCTGACCTGGTGATTCCGATCACTTGTGTCGCCGAACACGCGGCCAGTTACGTCAATATTGACGGACGCATCCAGCGGTCCATGCCGGCTAAAGAGACCAAGTACACCAACCGAAGCCTCAACCTTGAGATGTCGGAAGGCCGCCTTGATCGCTACGGTACTAATTTTGACAACTGGAGAACCGAAGAAAACAAAGTGGATTGCCTGCCGGTTTGGGATTTTCTGAATAAATTGGGAGATCGCCTGGGACTCAATTTTCAATATGAACATTCCCGCGCGGTAATGGCTGATATTGCCTCCTCCATCCCCGCCTTTGAAGATGTTACCTACGAACGAATGGACGAGGAACAGGGCATTCAGCTTCCGCTCGAACACAAAGAACTGAGACAAGATTAATCACGCCTGTCGTAACAGTATTTTATTACAGGTAAAACGAATCAAGAATTACTGAATGGAGCCGGTAACAACAACTTCGTATATCGTTTTAGGAACTGCATTATTTATGCTGCTCAACTCGGCAGCACTCGCTGTTTACGCTGAGCGACGCATCGCTGCCCAAATCCAAAATCGAATCGGGCCAAACCGGGTAGGTCCGTTTGGTCTGCTTCAACCGATTGCCGATGTTCTTAAACTCATCCTGAAGGAGGATGTTACTCCCGCCCACGGTTTCAAAGTCATTCACACTATCGCTCCCATTATCCCTGTGGTTACGGCTTTGATGACTGTCGTGGTCATTCCGTTTGGAGACGGTTTATATGTTACCGATCTAAACGCAGGCGTTCTCTTTCTTTTGGCAATGACATCGATCGGAGTCTATGGCGTAACGCTGGCCGGATGGTCCTCCAACAGCAAATATTCACTCCTTGGCGGACTTCGGGCCGCTGCCCAGATGATCAGCTACGAGCTGCCGATGGGCATGGCCATTGCCTCCTGTATCCTGTTTTCCAACTCCCTCAGCATGCTTGACCTGGTTGACTCCCAGGAATATTGGTGGAATATTTTCCGCAATCCGGTGGGCGGAGTCATCTTCATCGTTGCAGCTTTTGCTGAAGCAAACCGCACGCCGTTCGACCTTGTCGAGGCCGAGCAGGAGCTCGTCGGCGGCTTCCATACGGAATACAGCGGCATGAAATTTGGAATGTTCTTTCTGGCCGAATATATGCATGTTGTTATCGGCAGTATGCTGATTACCACATTCTTTTTTGGAGGATATCACCTCCCATTCGCCGGTTACTGGCTTCCCGAACTGAGCGGTACCATGAAGGCTGCTCTTGATGTGGGTATTTTCACGTTAAAAACACTGTTTTTTGCCTTTGTTTACATCTGGGTGCGCTGGACCATTCCACGATTCAAATACAATCAGGTGATGAAGCTTGGCTGGAGCCGCATGCTGCCGATCAGTATCATTAACTTCATGGTATTGGCTGTGCTTATTTACGCGTATTATCACTTCATTTAATCCGGTGTGCAGATAGTATTCTCGATTAAACCTCCAAGGTTGTAGAAACCTTGGAGGTTTCTTATTTGAGACTTCAATATAGGCTCAGTGGCGCTCCGCTGAACACTTGCGCCAGAATCAGGGGTTTTCTTTTTTATCAAATCATGAGTCTATTTTTTATCTTTAAGATTTAGAAATCGAAAACGAAATATCCTCCACGCAAACTGTTAGTCACGCAAATCCAATGAAAAAAGTAGCGTTCAAAACGTTAGGCTGTAAGCTCAATTACTCGGAGACGCTGACCATCCAGCGCGACTTCGAGAAAGAGGGCTACCGGATTACCGACTTCGACGGGCAGGCCGACATCTATGTGATCAACACCTGCTCGGTCACCCAGAGTGCCAACAGCACCTGCCGCAAAACGGTGCGCCGGGCCCTGCGCCGCAATCCGGATGCCTTTGTGGCTGTAGTGGGGTGTTACGCTCAGCTAGAACCGGAGGAAATCGCCGAAATTGATGGCGTGGATACCGTGCTGGGTGCCAAAAACAAATTCAATCTTCTGGATCTGTTTGATGATTTTAAGAAGCAGTCTGAACCGGTCATATACCGTTCCGATGTTAATGAGGCGGTCGATTTCCACAACGCTTTCTCTGCCGACGACCGTACCCGGGCCTTCCTGAAAGTACAGGATGGCTGCAGCTACAGCTGCTCGTTTTGTACCATTCCCCTGGCCCGGGGTGAAAGCCGGAGCCCAGATATTGCGACCGTTATTCGAAATGCCCAACACCTGGTGGAGGATGGCTTTAAGGAGATCGTGGTCACCGGGGTAAATGTCGGTGATTTCGGGCGTGGCAGCGAAGAAAACTTTTTTATGCTACTCCGGGAGCTCGACAACGTAGATGGGCTGGAACGCATCCGGTTTTCTTCCGTCGAGCCCAACCTGATGCATGAGGAGATTATCTATTTTACAGCCGAGTCCGACAAAATACAGCCCCATTTCCACATGCCGCTGCAAAGCGGTTCCGATCAAATGCTGGGACTGATGCGCCGGCGATACCAGTCCGGCCTGTACCGGCAGCGCGTGGAACTGATACGAGAGCTGATGCCGGATGCCGCCATAGGAGTGGATGTGATCACCGGTCACCCGGGTGAAACTGACGAGCTTTTTCAGGAGTCATTTGATTTTATCGACAGCCTGCCGGTCTCCTACCTTCATGTGTTCACCTATTCTGAGCGACCGAATACCCATGCCCTGAACATTGAACCCAAAGTTCAGAACAGCGTACGCAAGCAGCGCACCCACAAGCTGCGGCGCCTCTCCAAAAAGAAACGATACGAGTTTGATACCCGCTTCCAGGGGGAAATGCGCCCCGTACTCTTTGAGGGATCTAACAAAAACGGAGCCATGCTGGGCTGGACGGATAACTATGTGCGCGTCGGAATTCCGTATGATCCAAAGCTGGAAAATAAAATTCTGCCAGTAGAGCTCGGCGCCCGAACCCGGGAGGGTTACCTGATCGGTACACTAACCGACAGCGTTCGTGAAGAGGAACAAGTCATTGCTGAACTAACGGTATAAAAATCTTATGTGCCCGGATTCCACCACGCCTGATAAACTTATCCAGGATATCAAACGTTTTCTGGAGCGAGAACGTGAGATGTATGGTGATTTTTCTATCGAATTGCCTGTTGATGAACTGGATTTGGAAGAGGTAGCAAAGGTTGACGAAACTACTTCAAATTCGGAAGAATCCTCCGATCACAAACCAACAGAAACAGAAGAGCAAGAAACGAGTGCAGAGACCAAATCACTGCCGGAGCGGTTGGAAGCGTGCCCCTCTCTCGAAGAACTGCGCGAGCTTTGCGCGGAGGCCGATGTTTTAAGAACGGATTTAGAAGGCACGAACCTGGTCTTCGGAGTCGGTAATCCCAATGCAGACTTGATGCTGATCGGGGAAGCACCGGGCGCAGAAGAGGACAAACAGGGTGAGCCTTTTGTGGGGAAAGCGGGACAACTGCTCAATAAAATTCTGGCTGCTATCGACTTTGATCGCGAGGATGTCTATATCGCCAACATCCTGAAACACCGTCCGCCGAACAACCGGAATCCCAAACCGGAGGAGCGCGAACGCAGCCTGCCTTTTCTTCTAAAACAGATTGATCTGGTCGATCCCAAGCTCATTCTTTGCCTGGGTAAAGTTTCTGCACAAACGCTGCTAGAATCAGATGATTCCTTGAAAAGCATGCGGGGAAAATTTCACAATTTCATGGACAGATATGAATTACTGGCCACCTATCACCCGGCGGCCCTGCTTCGCCATGCCAAGTGGAAACGGCCCACCTGGGAGGATGTACAGATGCTGCGCAAGCGGTATGATGAGCTGGGAGGCAAGCCGTGATATTTTTTTAATGCTATTTAAAACCTTCCGGGTTTGGTAACGAGCAACTGGTCAAAACCTCCGAGGTTTGGTTATTCAACAGCGCCTGCCCTCTTCGAACTACAGCTGCTCGTCATCAGGTGAAAAAACTGGCAGCTATGGTATAGGCCACTGCCCTACCCGAAACCTGCCAGTTTTTTTTGAACTACTGCCCGCTGCTATTTCTTAAATCCGCAGGGTTAATGACACATTATGACAGCCAAATATTACACGTACTACCCTTGACCGAGGGAAAACCCTGCGGGTTTAGGAAGAGGCACTTCAACCTGTAGTCCAATACCTCTGGCGCGAGCGTCCCGCTCGTGTGCCTCCCATTCCATTTACCACAGCAAGAACTCACTACCGTGTTCTATAGTTTTTTGATTCCGTTCCTTAATCTATCGTTTCCGTATTCTCTTGTTTGAACAGCTGCCTGTTCTCGTTCGCCTCATAGCCCGGTTTAAACGCCAGTGTGCCCGGCTGCCATCCATTGGAGATATTTGTACCCAAAACCTGTGCTCCTGATAATTGCAGAAACGTTGATCAGGAATAATTTCCCATTATGTATCGAAAATACAATGCCGAATATGGGACTTAATGATCCCTGAATTTTTACAAATTTCCCGGCATCAATGCTTTACTTAAGAGAGTCACTTTTGTTATTATAGATGATGCCGCACGAGACCCCAGAAGGCAGCGAAGCACACTTGCAGAGTGCTCATTGCTCTCTCGTACCAGTTTAAAAAAGATGCTTTAAAATTAAGCGCTGAATCAGCACGACATGGCTCCCAAACAAAACGGCTCAAATTACCAGAAAAAAAATCGATCAAATACCGATCTGCTTGAACAGGAAGGTCGCGTCCCCCCGCAGGCGGTTGAGGTGGAAGAGGCGGTCCTTGGCGCGATGCTCATTGAGCATGAAGCCGCCACGGTGGCGTTACAGATGCTGCGACCGGAGGATTTTTACAAACCGGCCCACCAGCATATTTTTGAAGTCCTCCATGACCTGTATGAAAGGGACAATCCGCTGGATCTGCTGACGGTGGAAAATGAATTGCGGGACAAGGAAATGCTGGACAACATAGGCGGGGCTGGATATCTTTCCGAATTGACCCGCTCGGTGAGCTCGGCCGCCAATATCGATTACCACGCCCAGATTATTTCGGAGAAAGCCACCAAGCGAAATCTTATCCTCGGGTGCACTGATATTATTAAAGAGGCTTATGACAGCACATCGGACCCGTATGACGTACTTGACCGGGCGGAGCAGCGCATTTTTGATATTGCCAACCAAAAGCAGCGGGCACAGGCCACCCCGATCGGGGACGTGTTGAAAGACACCCTCTCCTACCTCGAAGATATCCGCGGCAAGCCGTCCGGGATTACGGGCGTTCCCAGTGGATTGGATATCGACGATTATACCGCCGGCTGGCAAAATGGTGATCTTGTCATTATTGCCGCCCGTCCCTCTATGGGAAAAACAGCGTTTGTGTTGACCGCGGCACGGAACGCCGCGCTCCACCAAGATGAAAACCTACAAACAAATGTCGCTTTCTTCAGTCTTGAAATGTCCGCACAGTCGCTCGTTCAGCGATTCCTGACCATGGAGGCACGGATCAACGCGCAAACCGCCCGTTCCGGCCGACTGGAGGATGAGGAGTTCAAACGGCTGATTGATGCGGCCGGCCGGCTGTTTACAGCCAATATTTTTGTAGACGACACGCCCGGGCTGAGTATTATGGAATTACGCACAAAGGCACGTCGCCTGAAAAGTGAGCACGATATAGGCATTGTCGTCGTCGACTACCTGCAGCTGATGACCACCAACAAAAAAGATCTGGGTACCCGGGAGCAGGAGATCGCTACAATCTCGCGAGGTCTGAAAGCCCTGGCGAAAGAACTGAATGTGCCCGTAATTGCCCTCTCCCAGCTAAGCCGGGCTGTAGAGCAGCGCGGGGGCGACAAGCGACCGCAGCTCAGCGACCTCCGCGAATCGGGATCGATCGAACAGGATGCCGACGTGGTTTGCTTCCTGTATCGTCCGGAGTACTATGGAATCAAAACCACTCCCGACGGGCAGTCTACCACCGGCCTTGCGGAAATCATCGTCGGCAAGCAGCGAAATGGTCCCACCGGCAGCGTAAGCTTGTACTTTGTTAAGGAGTACGCCCGTTTCGAAAACCTGACTACCGCCTCTCCCGCACCGTTTGACGAAGAGCACCAGGATAATAGTTCCGGCAAAAACACAAACTCCAATTCCCCTTCTGGGGGAACCCCACCGATCGGCCACGACCCCGGACTGGATGAAGACGAAGCCCCTTTCTGATATCTGCGAAAAGGGAAGATTGCAAGGCGATACCTAATTTTACACACTCGGAATTTTCATTCGTCTCGTGACCTGCATTTTACCTTCGATTAGCACCTTCGCCTTGCTGACGAACCAATTTCCTGGTGGCTTTAGGCTTCCTTTTGACCGGGTAACTGTTTTGGGGCTTACACTTCATGCTATTGTAAACCACTTGGGTCGTTGTAGAACATGGGATCTTTGCAGAAGCTACTGTTTTGTTGGGAGGTGGTTGTAGCACCGTCCTTATTGCCATTTAAAAGGGAGTACAACTCCCTCAAAACGAGGAATTGAGGGTTTTGAAAAGCTCTCAAACATATAACTTTTGATGCTGTCCCACCAGAGAGCCTGTCGCAGATGCCGGACCGCGGTACTACTTTTTATCCTTTCCCGAAAGTTTTTTCAGTGCATATGCTCCCCCACCTGCGGCCAACGCCAGGAGTCCTCCGTCAATGGGAGCCTGGCTGGGCGGGCCTGGCAGGCCGGGTTGAGAATAGGTTATTTCAGGGTAAACAAATAGAAGAGCCAATAGAATAAATGTACAGAGGTATTTCATGTTGTCTATTATTTTATAGGATTGTGTGCACCAAAAATTATCGCCGATAGCTCTGGATGGGGACTACCAACATTTAGGTGCTTGTAGATGATATTAGATTGTTAATTTTGTCAGACTAAGCGGTTATTTCCACGTAATTGCATTTATTAATTCCAATAACATTAGAATTTCTTAATATTTTAATGGATATAATAACGGGCTTTGAAAATTTTATGAAGCGCCTGTTACCCCTTAGAAAGACATTAAAATACTATCAGAGCGTATACTTAATCTTGTAGATGACCTTTTATTTAATGAACAAACCATTATTTAGAAAGGAGTTACCCTTTTTTTGCGACTCAAATATAAACAAATATTAGAAAATTCCAATATTATATATACGCTATTCAGCTTTGCTGATACTGGTTACCAGTTTTTGGAAGTGATTGTTATTTGGTATCCAATAACTAAACCGTTTCTTTGCTGCGTTCCCCGAAACGGTTCATAAATCCACAGGTTGGAAGGGAATTAATCTAATTTTATTTGGCAGCCCCAAAATCCGGAAAAATCCTTCATCTGCTTTAAAGGGAAAATCACCCACTCAACGTGCAACGGTACTTCTACGCAGCCATTTCCCCTTTGCCTTGCTAAAGAACTAATTTCTTGGTGAGATCCAGACTGAATACCTCTTATTTTTGAGATATCGCCTTCATTTCGCCGGGTGAGATATAATAGGCTTTGTACCAGTCGATAAAGTTTTCAATCCCTTCCCGGATACCTACTTGGGGTTTAAAATCGATATATTCAAAAAGATCATCGACATCAGCCCATGTTTTTGGAACATCGCCCGGCTGCATGGGCAGCATATTCTTTTCAGCCTGCACTCCCAGCTGGCTTTCGATCTCATGAATAAAATCCATGAGTCTAACAGGACTGCTATTCCCTATATTAAATACCCGATATGGGGCAAAACTGGTAGAGGGATCCGGATTATCTCCACTCCAATCGGGATTAGGTGACGGGGGTTTGGGAATCAAACGGGTAATACTTTCTACAATATCATCAATATAGGTAAAGTCGCGTTCCATATTCCCGTAGTTGAATACCTTGATCGGCTCGTCGTTCAGCATCGCTTCAGCAAACAGGAACAGTGCCATGTCCGGTCGTCCCCACGGACCGTACACCGTAAAAAATCTCAGCCCGGTAGTGGGAATATTAAAGAGATTGGAATAGGTATGAGCCATCAGCTCATCGGCTTTTTTACTGGCGGCGTACAGACTCATCGGGTGGTCGACGTTGTCTTTTGTTGAAAACGGCATATTTGTATTGGCACCATAAACGGAGCTCGAAGACGCGTATATCAGGTGCTGCAGCGAGTGGTGCCGGGCCCCTTCCAATAAATTCAGGAAGCCGGTTATATTACTGCTGACATATCGATATGGATCTTTCAGGCTATAACGCACACCCGCCTGGGCCGCCAGGTTTATTACGATATCAAAACCCTCGTCGGCAAACAGGCAATCGATAACCCGCTTATTTTCCAGGTCCGTTTTAATAAAGCTCAGGTTTTCATTGGTACTGCTTGGAACGATAGCCTCCTCCGTAATGGATTCCCGGGGAATTCCCAATTGCTCCAGCCGGTCATACTTCAGGTCGGTTGAGTAATAGTCGTTGATGTTGTCAAGTCCCACTACCGTATATTCCTCTTTGATGAGTCGGCTTGTCAAATGATATCCAATAAATCCTGCGGCACCTGTCACTAATACTTTGTTCATTTTCTTTGGGCTTTAATTATTTATACTTGCCAATTAATACACTGACTACCGGGCCGGACAATTGCATCATGAGCCTTTGGCTGCCAGTGGTTTATCTCTCTTTAAAAATTCTATTTATCTCATCTGTCTCTGTCTCTCTGCCTGACCGGTTCGGAAACTGATCCGACCCCGCCCCTTCACAAACTTTTCCATTTCCAACACATACTCCCTTTCTTTTATGGCATCCCTCAGGCGAATGCGGCTGAAAAACTGTTACCGGTTGCCTCTCAGATTTTCAATCAGCAGTATTGAGGTGGCGACAACACTAATGGCCGGTGCAATTACATTCACATAATCGGTAAAAGATGGTTTTCTGGTGATCTGCAACGAAACGATATCATTATTCTGCAGGTCAAACTCATACATCTCAATCGGCTCCGGCTCTCGGTACTTGTATCGGAAAAATGCGACCCCAACCAATTTCTGCTCCTTGTTGTATCGAGATACCTTGACTTCAATTTGTGTTTTTGACCAGTCCAGGTTTGATTCTCGGCCTCTTATTTCAGTGTATCCGTAAGCAAAAGAGATCAGTTCGGGCAGTTTGGTCCCTTCCGGAACCAGGTAACGGCCCGCAGAACCGACATCGCCCCAAACATTAATAGAGTCAGCCAGTTGTCCCGGTTCTGCCACCCGGATGTACCTGTCGCTCATAAAATCCTGAATAGGCTGAGCGTGTAACAATACAGGCAAGAACATGCCAATAGCGGCAATTAGGATGGTACGAAGTAGATTGCTATACATAATGTTGTTGGATTATAATAGGTTATTGCAAATGTTTATTTTACCGTAACGGTCTGGGTGTAGATGATTGTAATTTCTTACAACAGAATCGGAACCGGGTCATCGTATTACTTTAGATAGCTTTCGTAATTGCTGTACAGGGCCTGGTAATATCCCTCGCCGTAGTAATGGCTGACCTCTTTCCGGTGGTTAAAATCATTCAGGACGATACCGCTTACGTTGGCCTGTATCCGGCCGAGCTCCTCGATTGTTCTCAGCAGCATTCCCTTGTTGGTTTTTCTGTGCTTGGCCACCACAATGGTGTTCTCGGCATCTTTCAACAGGGCGGTGGAATCACTGATAATCCCGAAGGGAGGCGTATCAATGATGATGACATCAAACGTATTCTCCATTTTTTTCAAAAATTGTTTGAAAGTCAGGCTGCTCCCGATGATCTCCGGCCGTTCCGTCTCTCTTCCGGCGGTTATCACTTTCAGTGATTCCAAATCGGTATCCTGAATCAGCTGAACCACGGGAATTTTGCCATTCAGGTAATCCGACAATCCCGCCTCGTCATTCAATCCGAAATATTTTCCAAGTTTCGGCCGGCGGAAGTCAGCCCCGATGATCAGCGTTTTGTATCCCTCTTCGGCAAAGGCCACCCCCAAATTGGCGGCCACCGTTGATTTTCCATCTCCCTTCTCCGGGCTGGTTATGGCGATTGTTTTGGGCGGCGTATTCCCGTTCTGGTAGGTAATATTGTTTTTCAGCCTCCTGATTGATTCTGCAATCAGGCTCGAACGATCTCTCAACATCACCATCTCTTTAGGGATGAGCCCCTCCCCGTTGGTAAATGACTTGCTGCTTTTTGAAGATAGTTTATCAAGCGATGGAATCACCGTCAGCGAGAGTGTGGGCAGGTAGGTTGTTCTAAGCTGTTCCACATCCTTGACCGTGTTATCCTTGAATTCCCTTACCGCGATGAATCCACCGGCGACAATTCCCCCGATCATCAGACCAAAAATTAAAAAGAGTTTTTTATTCGGACTAACCGGGAAGTATGGGTCCTGAGCCGGATCAATAATGCGGGCATACCCAAATTGGGACTGTTCCCAGATCGACATGTCCGCATACTGGCGGGAAACGTTGAGATATAGCTCCTCATTGATCCGGACGTCACGCTGAAGTTTTTCCAGCTCCATCATCCCCTCGGGAAGGGCCTTGAAATCGGAATCCATCTCTTCCTTGTTTTGCTGCAGGGCGGCACGCTGAGATTCCAGCTGATTTTTCTCTATCCTCAGGTCAATCAACCGCTCCTGTATTCCCGAAACCATTTCTGCCCTCACCTGGCTGTCCATTCCCATGAAGATGTCATTCTCGGTAAAAAGCTGCTCCGACATATCCTTTATTTCTGACTTCAGGCGTGCAATCTGTTTGTCCAGAAACTGAATACGAGACGGAAGCGGATCCCGCTCCAACACGTCCGGGTTATTGGCGACGATCAAGGTTCGCTCCCGCTCGTACTGGGCCAACTCTTCCTGCATGTTTCGTATTTTCGGTCCGATGGCCTCCGAAAACTGATCTGATAATCCCGGTTTTACATTCTCAAGCTGGTCTTCGTTGATCGTGATCGCCTGCTCAACATTTTTCAGCTCCAGGTTAACCCGCTGCAGTTCTGCTTCGGTTTCCGCCCGGCGGGCAACAATATTGGAAGCCTGCTGGTCCATCTTTACCATGCCGGTAGAATCCATATACCGCTCCAGCTTCTGTTCTGATGCCTCGAGTTGCGCCTTTAATTTTTCTCTCTCCTGTTTCAAAAATTCGGCCGTCTTTTCAGCAGCTATGCGGCTTTGGCGGGTTGAATTCTCGACATATCGCTCCATCACGAGGTTAATCACCTTGGCCGCCTCTCGGGGAGAGGTACTGGTAAAGGTGATTTGTACCACATCTGCATCGGTATCAACCTGCTGAAAGCTGATACCACTCATAATTCTGCTCGTAACATTGCCCAGGGAGGCTCTCGATATTTCGCCGGTTTCCTCATCTTCGGTCCACAACAGCGGGAACTCGTTGATATCCCCGGGATCTTCCTCTATTAACATTTTGGCGACCTGTTCCGTAAACTGCCTTGACTGCAGAACCTGCAACTCATTGATCAGTGTTGTTCTGGCTCCGAACCCGGTGGTACGGGAGATAATCTGCGAGAGCTCCTCGTTGGAGGCGTTGTCGGAGCGGATCAGCATGGTACCGGTACTTTCGTAGGTTGGGGTCAGTGTACCCGCATAGAACCACGCTCCTGCTCCCCCGGCTATCATGAAAAAGAGGATAAGCCACTTATATCGTAACAGCAGTGTTACTATTTTTTGGGGATCCAGGTTATCACTTCCCTGGTGTTCCGTCTCAAACGTGTAGTCAGGAATAAATTGATACCGGCCGTGCCCGTTGGTAATGCTGTTGTTATTCGGTTTTTGAAGTTCGTCGGACATTGTTTATACCTTTTGATAAAATTTTTCAGCTTGATGTGTGTAGACCACAATTTTATAATACCCGTATATTCTTATATAACAATTATATAGCCTTAATTATTATTTGTAGATGTTTCTATTTTTTTCTTCCTCGGAATCAGCCAATCATTACTGACCCGTCCGTATCCTCCACCTCCTCTTCCACCAAGGTGCTTTCGAATGAATAGGTGGGTACGATGCTCTTCAGCAGGTATCGGACCGCCTCCGGGTTTTCACTTCCAAGCAGGTTGAACAACTGGGAAATTTTTGATTCAAGCTCTTCCCTGGTCAGCTTTCTGCTGCAGATCGCTTTGAAAATCTCTTCGTGATCCGTTTCGATGACACCTTCTTCGGCATTCAGAAGTTCCTCAAACAATTTTTCGCCCGGACGGATACCGGTAAACTCGATTGAGATATCTTCGTTGGGTTTGAGATTATGCAGTCTAATCAAGTCTTTGGCCATATCCAGGATTTTGACCGGTTCCCCCATATCGAGCACAAAAACTTCACCGCCTCTACCCATAGAGCCCGCCTGCATCACCAAAAGCACGGCCTCCGGTATTGTCATAAAGTAGCGCTTCATTTTGGGGTCGGTTACCGTCACGGGACCTCCATTTTTTATCTGGTCCATAAAAATCGGGATTACCGATCCCCTTGAACCCAAAACATTTCCGAACCGTACAGATATAAATTTTGTAACACAGGTTCCGTTATAAGCCATGCAGATCTCTTCGGCCACGCGCTTTGTAGCTCCCATCACGTTGGTGGGATTGACCGCCTTGTCGGTCGATACCATCACAAATTTATCCACTTCATATTTACAAGCCAGGGAAGCAACGGTCCTTGTTCCACCCACGTTTACTTTTATTGCCTCTTCCGGGAAACTCTCCATCATGGGTACATGCTTGTATGCCGCCGCATGAAACACCACATCGGGCTGAAAGCGATCCAGTATCATGTCCATTTTTTGCTCGTCCGTAACACTTGCCACGCAGGGTGTTACCTGAATGGCACTCCCCTTGAACTCATTTTGCAGGTGGAACAACTCGGTTTCGTCGACATCGAGGGCGATCAGTTTTCCCGGCTTCAGATTCGCGCACTGGCGTACCAGCTCGCTCCCGATTGAACCGCCGGCTCCTGTCACCAGCACCGATTTGCCCTGGATGCTGGCTTTGATCGATCCCATATCAATTTTTACCGGCTCTCTTCCCAGTATATCTTCAATACTGACATCACGTATATGTCGTACTCCTACCGGGTCATCCGTAAGGGAATGGAAAGAGGGAAGCACCTTGATATCCATGGACGGTCGTACAGCTTTAACCTCATCGATAATCTTCTTGAGTTCCCGTTTCGGGATTTCGGGCAGGGCCACGATGAGCAGATCAACCTGGTATGAGCGTATGTAGTCGATCATCTCCTCTTTGCCGCCCAGGATACGGACGCCGTGCAGCAACAACCCGGACATGACCCTATCGTCAAACATCGCCCGAACCGAGACGTCCCATTGGTCATTTTTGAGAATATCACGGAGAATCTGTTCTCCTTCGCACTCGGCGCCAAAAATAATGGCATGCTTGTTTTTCTGCTTATTGGTCGTGTGCAGCAGCTCGTAATACATCCGCTTGCTGATTCGAAATGCCCCTATAGTCAATATCGCGTTTATCAAAAACAGGGTGGTAAAGGCATATTCATAATTGGCCATCTCCCAGAAACTATTGGTAATGCCAAAAGCAGCCCCCCCGCCCAGTACAACTCCTACAATAATTCTGGACAAATCCCGCACACTCATATGACGCCAGTTTACCATATACATCCGGAAGAAAAACAACCCGGCCAAGATTGAACCTGTCAAAACAGCGGTAAGTGCAACAGGAAAGGGACGCGCCACATCAGTCAACGGGGAAAGCGTGATATAAGCCACCGTCGCAGAAAGTAGTAACGAAAATGTATCTCCTACTAAGAAAAATACACCTCTGGTAAATCTATTTAAGAACTTGTACTTTTTTTTATAAGATTCAATTTCCATCCAAACCTCTCTCTTCTCTTTTTCCAGGTAATAGGATTTATTTACTTGTTTGTTAGAAATAATAGCGTCTCTCTCAGAATCATAGATGAATTGTATGTTTTTGGGGTGATCCCAAGTGGAAATCACATATATCCATGTATGTTAGTACAAGAGTTGTGCCAACTCGATACCACTTTTGATAATTAAACTGCAGGGATTGGCGTAAAGGGACGTTTCGGAACAGATATGCCGTTTTTCCTTATCAAATACATAGCGAAAAAAAACAAGCATGTGAAATAGCGGGGCAAGTGTTACTGCAATCGAGTAATTTTTACTCACTTAGTCGCGTAAAAATTACCCGATCAAACAGGGTCTGCCCGAAGCGGGATTCAGGGCTGTTTCGGGCTCCCCATTTAGTCGCACGCTAGATGAATGTGAGGGGATCCTGTTGGGTTTTGTATTGAGGGGTGCTTTTTTAATACAACCGAAACAAACTGTGAATCTTTTTCAACCTGGCAGGAGGCTTTATGGTACAAACAATAGCATCCCCCTTCCAAGGTCTACTGTTCTGTTACCGCCGAGGATTGCAGTACACTGTTGATTACGGAAACAATCCTGCTGCGGTCTTCGTCACTGAGGTTGCTGCCCGAGGGCAGGCAGAGCCCATACTCAAATAGCTTGTCTGACACGCCCCTCCCGTAGTAGGGTGCTCCCCGGTACAGGGGCTGGCGGTGCATCGGTTTCCAGAGCGGGCGGCTTTCGATGTTTTGCTGCTCCAGTGCACGCCGGAGGTCGTCCCGGGTCTTGCCCCCCGTTTCTTCAGGATTTACAAGTATAGTTGTCAGCCATCGATTGCTTTTAACACGGGCCGGCTCCCTGAGAAAATAGATTCCGCTTTTAGAGGAGTTTTGCAGGTTGAAGAACAAATCATGGTTTTTACTGTTGAGCCACGAACCGTTAAGAGCATCGAAATAAAAATCGTGATTGGCCCGTCTTGCCGCAACGCGATCATCAAGGACAGACATTTGTCCCCGGCCAATACCGGCTACAATATTGCTCATCCGGTAGTTATAGCCCAACTGAGAGTGCTGGTAGTGTGGAGCCTCATCCCGCGCCTGGGTGGCCAGGAAACGCGCTTTTTCGATCTGCGCCTTGTCGTCTGACAGTAACGCGCCTCCGCCGGAAGTGGTTATAATCTTGTTCCCGTTAAAAGAGAGCACGGAAAAATGTCCAAAACTGCCACATTTTTGTCCGTTAACAGACGATCCAAGCGCTTCTGCCGCATCTTCAATTACGGGGATATCATACTTTTCGCCAATCTTCACGATCTGTTCGGTCTTTGCCGGCATGCCGTACAGGTGGACCAGCACAATGGCTTTCGGTTTGCCGCCCTGTTTTTTCCCTTGTCCATCTTTCGACAAGCGATCCAGGATGGCCTGTTCCAACAGTTCCGGGTCCATATTCCATGTCTCGGGCTCCGAATCTATAAACACCGGGGTGGCTCCCTGGTATCGAATCGGATTGGCAGAAGCTGCAAAGGTAAACGACTGGCAAATTACCTCGTCTCCCGGCGTTACTCCACACAGGATCAGCGCAAGATGGATTGCCGCAGTGCCGGAGGTCACAACTGCAGCGTGGTTCCGACCCGTGTATGACTGAAGGTCCTCCTCAAATCCGTTCACATTTTCCCCCAGCGGAGCAATCCAGTTTTTTTCAAATGCATCGTGAACGTAGTCAAGCTCTTCGCCGCCCATGTGGGGTGAAGAAAGGTAGATTCGGGGAGCAGAATAGTCCATAGTATCCGGTTTTACAATCTGATTTTAGTCTCTTCTGTTGATGAATTACAGCGCCCTGTAGCCAAGGCAGCACAATAATCCAATATTGGTATTTTCTACAACTAATACTGATTATATGTTTCTAATAATTATATAATTATCATACTTTTATTGCTAACTTTATTTAGATTAATCAGCACATTTACAGAAGTACCCTCTTGATTGAGGGGGTGACCCAGGGAAATTTTTAACACCCTCCCTGATAAATACAGAATAGTTCAATACAGTCAGGAGATTATATGAATAGTGTACGGTTATTATTTTCATCTGCAGCATTTTTTTTCGGCCTTTTTATATATTCTGGAACGACTACGGCTCAGTCGATACAGTTTGGGCTCAACGGGGGACTTAGCATGACCTCTCACATCGGCCAGTTTCATTTTCAGCAAGAGGATATCAATATGGAACTGGACCCTGTGATCCAGCTGGGATACCAGGCCGGGATTATTCTCAGGAAAAATTTTTCAGATTCATTCCGCCTGCAGGCTGAGCCTTCGCTTGTCATGCTGGGCGCCCGGTATGAAGAACCGTTTACATTACGGGGATTTGAATTCGAAACGGACAGTCGAACCGAGCTTCTGTACCTTCAACTGCCGCTCCTGCTGCAATTTTCGACTTCTCCCCCCTCGCAGGTAGTTTACGGGAATCCCTACCCCTACACCACTTTCCATTTTACCGGCGGAGTATTTGGCGGATACCTGCTGGACGCCAAGTTTACCGGTACCAATACCGGCGCAACAGTGGGAGTGCCTTTTGAAGGGGATTTTTCAAACAACATCACCTCCCAGTATTCCGAGTATGACGGGGGGGCGATCCTCGGAGTTGGCGTGGAACGGGGAAGCAGTAGCAAAATCGGGTTTGAAAGCCGTCTTATCTATTCCCTTGTCGATTCCGGAAATGCGCCCGACCTTTCCTTTGAACCCCGTAATTTCGCTGTCACTTTTTCCATCTACTACCTGTTTTAGCCCTTATTACCTCACGATAATTTTTGATGAAATTATGTACCCTAATGGCCGGCAGTATCTTACATCATATTTTACAGGCCATTGTATGTAACAGGGTGTAACGTGCCGCGCGATTTGCCCTCCAGCTGCGTTAAAGGGAAAATCGCCTGCTCAACGTACGAAGGTACGTCTGCGTGGCTATTCCCTTCGCCTTGCCGAAGAACAAATTTCTTGGTGAGGTAAATCCGGGTTAGCACATAGAGGAGCAGAACCTTGATCGAATTCTTGCTTCTATTCAAGGCTTCCTAAAAAACCTGGGAATAACTCCCATTGCAGTGGTATTTTTTTATGAAAAAAGGAACCAAAAAATAACCGGCTGTAGCTTCGTTATCGGTTATCAGGAATTAGCTAATTTATTGCTTTGACAACTAAGAGGGCTTTGCCCCCCAGTCTTTGTTGTGAGGGAGTTCTACTCCCGTTTAAAAGGTCAATAGGGTCGGTGGTAAGCCACCTCTCAACACAATAGTATATTCTCAAATCCAAGGATTGACACCTTTAACATTTAACCTGTAACTTTTAACTGATAAAATCCAGCACCTGCTATTCGCTGGAATCGAGCAGATCTGTCTCCCTCATCACAATCGGTTCGGAGTCGACGTCCCGCAGAAATACCAGTGGCTCTTCGTACCTGTAATCGATTCTTTTCATTCCGCTGCCGTTGTTTGAAAACATCGCGTCCAGCGTATCTGCCGGAATATTGGCGCCCCCCGCTGCTATCGAGGAGGTAAAGGCGACATGACGGATGTTGATCTCCGTAATCTTTGGTTGCCCATCGGCATCCTCCTTGTAATCAACGGTAAAAATGCCGTTAAGCCCGGTCTCCAGCTCTTCTGATATCGATTCCAGGGCTTTCCTGGAGCGGCGGATCAGCCCGGGCTCGTTGATGAGCCGCCCAAACGCGGTGTTTCCCGTAATCCCCGAAGGAGCCACCTTGGCCATAATGTAGTTCACGCGTTCAGCACAGGCCGTTCGTTTCAGCTCTCCGTCAAAATAGAGCATCTTGCACGCCATGTTTCTGCCGGGCAGGTATTCAGTGGCAATAAATTCATCCACTCCTTGATTGATGGAGATCCATTGATCAAGGGCCGGGGCAGATTCTATTTTCAGGGAACCGAGTCCGCTGGACCCTTCGGTACTCCTGATCCAGAAAACTTCCCCTATTTGCTCGGCCACCGCTTGATAGCTATAGGATGATGGATCAATTTTGCGATACCTCGGTATCAACGGCGAATCGGTCAGGTATTCATGCAGTCGATGCTTGTTAACCAGGGCCATCGCCAGGGTATAATCCGGCAGGTGCGTCAACACGTCTCGCGAAAGCCGGGACCGGTTGCGGGCCCATTCAAGGACCTCCGCTTCCGGTAATACCACCGCGGCATGAATATTCTCCCGCTCAATAATATCGTTGATCGACGACCAGTAGCTCTCATCGTCGGCCCGGGGTACCGTATACCCCGCATCAAACAGGGTGCGATCGTACAACCCATAGGCAAGCCGGTCACAATCTACCCCCACAAACCGATATGAGGCTGCAGTCTCTTCCGTTGACAGTTTAACCGCACGTACAAATGACCGAGGGGTGGGTCCGCCAACGCCGGTGACTAATATATTCTTCATGGTATCGTTGTCTGTAGTTCAGGATAATTTCACTATTGAATAAATCCTCAAGGAGGTATTTAAAATCCATTACTTAATTTCACGTACCAGCATAAAAGCTTCCGCATTTTCCACTCCCACCGTGGATCCCCTGTAATTTGATATCGCTTCTATGGCATGCAGCGAACGGGAGTGGGGGAACGTCTTGATCTGCGTGCTGTAACATTCAAACGCTTCAAGCTTTTTATCAAGGAATGCTCCAATATCTTCAAATACGGTCGGGATGAACGCATCATCCCCAAAAGGGGGAGCCCATTCTGTTTCAGAAAGCGTTTCATAGGCATATATGGCGCGTACCGGGCAGTCGTCTATCGGTCTTGCAGCCACCAGCGAGGCCTCATAGGTTATGCGGTGATCTTTATGAATGTCACCCCGGTGAGGAATATAAAGCGTGGTGATACCCAGCTTGGTAATCAATTTATTTAACTCCATAGAGAGTTTATATGCAGGAATTGAATCCAGTTTGGGAGCAGGGAAATCCAGGAAAAACGTATCCTTAACGCCCAGTATGTTGTGCGCCTCCAACGCTTCTTCCCTCACTTGTTCAGTGCCTTCCCGTGGAAAAATTTCCGGGGCTCCCAGGTGCCCGTTGGTTATAATCGCTACATAGACGGGATACCCTTTTGAAATATACTTTGCCATAATTCCGCCGCACCCCAAAATTTCATCATCACAATGGGGAGCTACAATAAGTATGTTTTCATTCATCAGGCAGCCGCTTTTCCAGTTTTACAATTTTGTTGTTTAGTTGTTCGAAGCGATATTCCTCCAGCGAACCAAATTGTTGTCCCACCCGGAGCTCATCCGGCGCAATACCTCTCAGCTCATGCAGCCACAGCAATCCATCGCCGGCCTGAACCAACACTCCCTTTTGTGGATCTTTTTTAAGAATACGTCCCGCCACTCCGATATAATTGAGCTCCGTTTCAACCGAGGCCCGGTCGATGATTATTTTTTGCCCCTTAATACAGGCGAATGCCCCCGGCAGCGGGCTCGACACGGCCCTGACCAGCGTGACAATAGACCGGGCGGAATCTTGCCAGTTGATCCATCCATCCTCCGGATTTCTTTTCCCCAGGTAGGTGGCGTCTGCATGGTTTTGCTCCCTGGCCTCAACAGTTCCGGCCTGCATCCCAGGCAACAACTCATCCAGGCAGGTGCCGATCGCCCCGATTATTTTATCGATGACGTCCTGGGCATAATCCTCTTCCTCTACTTCAAATGGCTGCTGAGCCAGGATAGGGCCATCGTCCATGCCTGCTCCCATTTTAAAAAATGTAGCCGCGCCCTTTGCTTTTCCCAGTATGAGCCAGGCTACCGCGCCACGTCCCCGGCCTTCCGGCAGTCTGGTCGGATGAAACCCGATACATCCCGATGACGGCAGGCTCAATAATGGCTCTTTTACCAGCTGGGAAAGGCCAACCACAAACAGGTAGTCCGGCCGCCACTCATCGATAAAATGACGGACCTCCCCGGCATTGATATCTGTGAAATATCGAAAGTTGCCAAATCCCTCCTGTTCACACTGTCTTTTTAAATCAACAAAACCACTGACGTTCCCGGAGACCGAGGGATCCAGCCCCAGCACTCCCACAACATTCATATCGTGTTCGAACAGTTTTTCCAGGGTTTTACGACTGCTGTTGACGCTCCCTGCCAGTGCAATCCTGGGGTTTGATTCAGTCATTACTGCGTTTCTCTCAATTTTAGCGGTTCATTGATAAATTTTTCTTCACCCAAAAAGATAATCAGTACCGTTCTCAGAATAATCTTCATATCATTCAGAAATGAAACATTTTCAACGTATTCCAAATCATATTTGTAGCGCTCACTCCAACTGATATGGATATTCCCACACACCTGGGCAAGGCCCGTCATACCCGGGCGAACCGAATATCGTCTTTTTTCATCCACGTTCATCTCCTCAAGCTGCTCCTGTATGCTGGGCCTGGGGCCCACAAGCGACATTTCTCCCTTGCATACATTGATCAATTGTGGCAACTCGTCAATTTTGAACCTCCGCAGGTAATACCCGATCCTGGTAACGCCTTCCGCTTTCCCGATCACTTTCTGTACACTTCGTTTTTTATCGGTCATCGTCCGAAATTTATAGACTTTGAAGAGCTTCAGGTTTTTACCTACGCGGTCTTGTATGAAAAAAACCGGTCCCCGGCTGTCCAGCTTTATCAGCAACGCAACCAGAATAAAAAGGGGCAACAATAATAACAATAGCAGCAAAGACGCCAGCAGATCCAGGAATCTTTTAAAAAATCGGGCATACATCTCAAACCTTCACATTTTGGAAAAAATTAAAAGCCGTATCGACACCAACGCTTTCTCATCTTTATCTTTGATTGCCAAAAGTATTCCTTGAAAATTTACAAACAGTCTCGATCTGCTTTTGGATATGGCCGGGGTTTATTTATTCTACAGGTAATTTTACTCTCAAAAAAACATTGATTTCATCACTGCTTTACGTAGTTCATCAACTGTGACTTAAGGCCCTTTTTAACCGGCAGCTGCCACAGCAGCTTGCACCAGTCGTGATTTCCTTCAATGAGGCCCGGACCTTTATCAGTAACCACCACATCCCAGCCTATCGACCTGTTTTGGGGATGAGCCAGGGCCGCCTCATGTACCATGGCAAGAACTTCGTCCCAAAAGGGCACCTGGAATCCCGGGATCTTTACGTTGGTAACCGGATGGAACTCCTGTTCCGGTTTTGTAATATCGCTGTACACCGCGGGTCCGCTAACGCGCCCGGTAGTCTCATCAATGGGAGCCGCCAGGTTTCCTGCGGCCATATTATCGACCGATGAATTGACAGAGATTCGCAGCCGGCATCCCAGGATATCTACTTCTCCCCTGTCATCCAACTGTGTAATCACGCGTACCGTATTCACCGCAGAAGGGGAAAGCCGGTTCATCTCCGGGTGTTGTTCAATAAACTCCTCCACCAACCCAAAGTTGTTCTCTTTCATAAACGTGACCAGGCCCTGGCGGTCGAAACCCTCACAGTTCATAATTTTAACCTGTGCTCCACACTTTCCATCTGAAACTTTAAAAACCAGCTTTCCAGACGGGTTGGAAAGGATTGACTCTGCGAGTTCCGGATTGTTCTCAAGATCTTCCACATCAGCCACCTGGTGAATAAAAAAATCGCCGTAATGCTTGTAAAAAAGCGTCTTGTTATCCAGGATATGGCGGCTGTTTCTGGGATTCATTTTGAGCTGATATTCATACATTTGGCCCATCCCTGCCCAGCGCTCACGTTCCTGTTTTGAGAGCTCAAAAAAACGAAATTGGAAATACTCCAGGATGGAAACATTGTACATAAAAACGGACTTTAGGATGTCGGAGAGGAGCGAAAACCTGGATCTACCCGATAATTCTGCTGCATGATCCAGGAAAAGCGAAAATTTTTCCCTGTCTAGCTGTTTGAGATAATAACCCAAGTATAAAACTCTCTTTAATTTCATTTTCAAAAGTCCATTTTTTAATCATTTGCTAAATCAATAGCATCACTCATTAAAAACTAACAAAAATAATCAAACTCTGAATTATTTTATTCTAATTTATTTCATCATAACTGCCCAAAGCAAACCCTGCCAGTTACGCTTATATTTTATTTCGATGCGATCAATTTGCCCAGTTCATCTGCCGCCATAAACTCTGCTTCCGGCCACCTTGCCGTAATTCCCGCCAGCAGTGTTTGAAGTGCCTCCAGTCCGATTTTTCGATTTTTTTCATCTATATGCCCGCAAAAGTTAACCCGGTGAGAACTGATAATTGCGGGACGATGCCATCGGAACGCCGCCTCAATCTGCATCAATGCATGGTCTACCCAGTCTACACCGCGATTTTGCGTGGGTTCAAACACTACATTCCGAACCAAAAACAGTTGCCCGTGCTTATTTTTTTTACCGGTATAATTAAATTTAGTCCGGTATGTACCTTTGCCCTGGTGCTCTCTTTTTATCATGGGAGTATCAATAAAATGGACGTCATTTTTCTTTAATACTTTATGAATGGACGAGTGCTCGCGTCCGCCGGGAGGATTAAAGTGAGTTGCACGGTATCCAAACACCCGCTCAAAGGCATCGAGTCCATCAACAATTATTTCACGGAATTGATTATTCTCATTGACATCCCAAAAATCAAAGGCCGCCAGGATGGAAACTGTTTCATATTCCTCTGAAGATATACGTGCGCAGGACCTGTTTTTAAGGGCTGTGAGTAACTTCTCATCTCGCTTTTGCAGTTTTTCGTTGAACAATTTCAGGTTCAGATGCTCGCGCCCGTGGAATTGCGGTTGCAATAGTCCCTTCCGGATGCCCTCTTTCCAGAGCCTCCACGCCCCCTTGTAGGCCTCCGGCTGTTGGGCGGAGAGTTTTGAATAGGTCTCAGGGAGCATTTCGCTGTGATATTCCTTGTAGCCGGTCTCTCTCACTTTTTCAAAATTGATGTTGCACGGAACGGCAAACGGGGTGAAGATCGCGTGGTTACCATTTTTATCCTTTACCGAGGTCAACACCTCATATAACATCTCCAAATCGCCCCTGTTTTCCAGCGAATCGTACAGGTCAAATCCCTTGAAGGGTGATAATACCTGCAACCCCTCCTGCTCCATGCGTTCACGGGCCTGCCGGGAATCAAGCCGGACATTGCCGTAATCATCTACGGAGAACACAACTATTTTGCGACGGGTCCGCCAGCCCACCAGGTTTTTGACATTACACGCAACCTTGTTTTTCATCTTTGAAAGAAACATAAGAATTCTAATAAAACTTGTTAGAAACCTTTGCAGGTCCTGCTATTTTTTTGGGAGTTAGTTGTACACCGACCCTATTGACCTTTTAACGGGAACGGGAGTACAACTTCCTCAGAACGAGGAATTGAGAGTTTTACAACCCCTCTGTTAGTTACCTCGCATGTACCGGTTGACCAGGCAGACTATTTTCAATGTTGTCCTTGTCATGCGTCGGAACTCAGGTATTGCGCTACGATTTTATCCGCGTTGGAACGCCGATAATTTTTTGATGCCCGCTGTGCATTTTGAGCATATTTTTCATGCAACTGCTTATCCTCCTTTAACGCCAGGATAAAGTTCACCGCTTCTTCAAGCTTATCGTGTGGCACACACCTGGCGTGGTTATACTTTGTTGCGTAGTCGTGCAGCTCAGAATCGTCGGAAGCGACGTACAGTGCCGGGATACCGTAACTCATCAGGTTGTATGACTTGCTGGGGACGCTCCCCTTTGAGGTGGCCTCATCCAGGATCACCACTCCCACGTCGGCGGCCGACAACGAGTATGGAAACATCTCGTCAGATTGAAATGGCAAAAACTGGCAGTTGGGCAACGCCTTGTCTTCCACCAGTGATTTGAGATGCGGAACGCGCGGACCACGTCCAATGATCTGGAACAAAATTTCCTCGTGGTTTTTCATCAATTCCGCCAGCTGTACCATCACCTCCACGTTGTGAGTCAACCCGATATTACCTGAATACTGAACAACAAACCTGTCAATCAGCCCATGTTTTTCGACAAACGGATTGTCCTCCTTTTCAACTTTGCCGTTTGATTGAAAGATTGACCAGATCGGGGTTACCCGTATCCTCTCCGGTTCAACATACTGGGAAAGAAGGGTTTTCATTTTCCCCCCTATCGTGAATAACTTGTAGGCCCGGCGGAAGGCAACGCGGTTTAGTTTCGCCCAGATCCTGTAGATGGGATGGGATTCCTCCATACCGGTCACTTTGAAGATATCCGGGTAGACATCCCATATGAGCATGCTGCACCGGTTGGGTAGTGCTACAGACATCAGGTACGCCATGGGCGGCAGCGAGATGAAAAACACCTCGTATTTTCGGTACCGGAACAGCAGCAGTCCGTAGATCTGAACGCAGGCCCAGAGATAGGAAAGCAATTTTTTATAAGCCGGGCGTTCTACCCATTTGTTAATGTTGGAGACCCCAATTGAGGGGTCCAGCTCCTCCCCCTGAACATGGATGCTTCCCGTAATCAACTCCACCGTTTCCACCCTTTGGGCAAACGCGTTGCACAGCCCGATGGTCAGGTAGTTTGCCGCCTGGTTCACAACGACAATCTTTTTATTTTCTTTCGTTTTCGGCATTGGCCAACTTTTTGCAAATAGTTAAATATTGTTCTGCTCTCTCCCGGGCCGTAGCAAAAATCCGCTGTTGTTGTATCCCATTCTGCACGAGGGTTGTTTGCAATCGGGGATCTTCCACCAGGTTAATAATCTTTTCGGCAAATGCGTGCGGATCCATCGGGTCCGCGTAAAGAGCGGCATCTCCACAAATCGTATGGGCAAACCCGAGGTCGGATGTAATAATCGGCTTCTCCATTTTCATCGCTTCGGCGTAAGAAGCGGAAAAACATTCAAGCAGCGTGGGCAGGAAAAGGGCATCACACTCCTGGTACAGCGATGGACCCTCCTCCGGTTTTACGGGACCAATATTGATAATCGTTCCATCCATCTCTTCCGGAAAATGCTTCCTGTAATCATCCTCCGGAAGCGTCAATACAAACCGGATGCGCTCTTTTATGGCTGCCGGCAGCACGGTAATCACATCGGGAATAATCTCCAGGTTTTTGTGGGGATACCAGGCCGAGAGCGTTAGAAAACGAAACTCACCATCTGTTTTTTCCGGCAGTTTGTTTTTCTCATTCCGGGGACTTTCATAGTATTGGCTGAAAGTGTTGGACACGGTATAGACTTCATCCGTTTGCAGCCACTTCTGCAGACGCCGGTTTACATCCTCCGTTTGGACAACATAGGCATCTGCGTCCCGCTTAAAAAAGTATTTCAACACGGCCCCTTTCAAATACCACTTTATTTTTTTACAGATTGACATTTTTGAAAAGAATGGAGAATCCCTGTAAATATGATGCGCCCGGTTAAACCCAACCAGGTGAGGGGCCTTTGGACGCCAATAGGCGGGTCCTGTGGTTGTAAATACTATATCCGGCCGAATTTCCATCTCCAGTTCCCTGAACTTCTGGTCCTGTGATTGCAAACTAAATACGCGTGTTGCCGGACGATAACCGATATTGTAAAACATAAAGTTTGCAGGAAATTCTTCCTGGTTTACCAATTCAGATAGCATCTCTCCAAGCACGACGTGAAACTCGTGTTCCGGAAACCTGCGGCATTCCTCAATAAACGAGCGGGCCACCTGAACCCCTCCCCCTTTATGTGTTGTCGCCGTATTGATTAATAATTTCATGTATTCATGCCTTTATATTTAAAGCAAATGCCGAAGTAAATTTTATATCATACCTTAAGGTGTTATAAACTCATAGAACTTGTCTGCTATTGAGTCTACAGTAAATTTTTCCATGGAACGGGTAGCAGATTTTGACATCTGCGCTCTTAGATCTTCATTACTCATCAGTTCCTGTAGTCTTTTTTTGAACATCTCCATGTCAAACAGATCTACCAGGAAACCGTTTACTCCATCCTCAATCATGTCAGAAGGCCCGGCCACGCAGTCATACGAGACGACCGGCAGTCCCGCGGATAACGCCTCTCCCACAACATTGGGAAACCCCTCGGAGCTGGAGGTAAAAGCAAATATTTTGCTCTTCAGGTAATACGACTCAATATTTTTCTGGTAGCCCTCCAAAGAAACCGAACTTTCTACGTTCAGCTCTGATATTAACGCTTGTAACTGGGTAGAAAGATTCATTTTCTTGGCGTCTCCCCCGACAATCACAAGTCTCCATCCCTTCGGATCTATTTCAGCAAACATCTTTATGAGTTGATCCAGGTGTTTGGTTTTGATCAGCCGTCCAACAGTCAGGATAATATTTTGTTTTTTAACAGCCTCATCCGACTCAATTTTGCGAACCGGGTTGCTTATGACCTGTATATTTTGATTCCATTTTTTTGCATTGCAGACCTGTTTGGCTACTTCGGTTTGTGCAACATAACCGGCTGCCCCGGGGTACAGCACGCGGCGCAGGTGGTTGTGAAGTTTCCCCAGGTCCTTGTCCGGCTGACTTCGATCAGAAACATATACCGGATAGCCGGAACCGTATAATGAAAGCAAGACTAAATTATTCCACATCTCCCCGAAGCTCAAAACTGTATCGGGATTAATCTTTTTAACACGATTTCGTAAAAAAATCATCGTTCTCAGTGTATCAACAGTCCGCCTGGCGTTGTTAAATTCAAAACCGGGTTTATGGACAGTCACGGAAGAGGATATATCGTAAATTATTTCACGCCTGATTCCGATCAGGATAAGATGAACCTCGGTATTCTCTCTTTGAGTAAAATCGTTTGCCAGTTGCGACATGACCCGCTCCATTCCTCCAATTCCCAGCGAGTGAATGACCAGTGCAATTTTCTTCATTCTTCCGTTTTTCCCAGTAATGTAGAATTTAGTATCTGTGAGTTTAAGCCTCTCCTGTCAGGTATTTATTCCACTCCAAAAGGGGAAGAGCTGGTCGATCCAGCGTGCAAATTTTAGCTGCCTGGGCGTTAATCGCTTGTATTCAAATCCAACGCGGGGATTAATCTTTAAACTTTCCTTTAGCCGGAGCGCATTACCCGCCAATATATGGTTGGGTTTAAAAGTATCATCGCCGTTCAATGTTGCAAACAACGGGTGAATATTTCTCAAAGACTCCGGCTGCTGTACAAAATTTTTATAAAACACTTTTTGGGAATCCTCTCTACCGCAGAAAATTTCAGCAACCATATTGGTGGCGATCCAGTCCCGGACAACTTTCCAGGTTTTCCGGGGTGGATTGTCCTCTTCAATACCTGCCTTAATATTTTTGGTGGCAAATCCTTTAGAAGAGTTAATCACTCCTGTAAAATCACGACACAGGTGGATAACCTGGAGGTCTACAATCTTCGACAGCACTGCAATGCGCTGGGGAGACTTTGATGAATCAATAATAACCGACTGCCCCGTCACATCTCTGATTGCCTGTAGCAAATGCAGCGTAGCAAGGCAGTAATCCCTGAAATCAGCGGAGGGGCGATAAAAACTAAACAGGGCATGCAGCGTTCTTTTATTCCGTTCATAATGCCATCGAAGTTGCTGGTAGCGTTGATAGCTTATCTCTCGTTTAGCTTCCCAGCTTTTGATAATTTCCGACCATACCTCACATTCAGGAATCTGAGTATTGCACGAGCAATACTCTTCCATAATGGTCTCCCGTGTAATATTTGTGAGTTCACCGGCGCTAAAACAGCCTTCAAGTGATCCAAGAATGATGTCCAAAAGGGTTGACCCCGAATGACCATTTCCGGTAATAAATATAACTTGTATTGAGGTATCTTTTTCCATCTGTTCCTCTTTTATATGGCCTCTCTAATAGACTATATTTTATAAATGACTTACCCTCTTCCACAAAAAACTTACCACAAGTATCGAGTTAAATGCAAACCATCCCAATATAGCCTTTACCTGGCTAGTCTCTCAGAACTTTATAGTGAATTTTAAAAAGATGCCGGTGGCACGAAATCCAAATTGCTTAAAGTTGAGAGTTGCTCTCATATCTCTTGATTTTTGAAAGAAGAGTACCAGCAGTCCTCTTTAAAAATTATGTATAGGTATGCAAATCAACCAGTTAAAAAGTTTTAATTCATCGAATATAGATATTTCTCAGGATCTAGGTTACGAGATTCAATCAATTTATTTTGCAGCATGTCCTGACATCGACCGACGGCTGAATAGCAAAACAACACTGCGTGAACCATATATGATCAGCCTATCTTCGACCGCTCCCGTTGAGGTCCTGTTCGGTGATGGTGATCGGGATGCTTTGGAGGGTCAGCTCGGGCACCTGCGGGTTGGTCACCTCCAGCCGGTAGGTGCC